>JAGNEZ010000031.1 GCA_018003015.1 Phycisphaerae bacterium
GCCGGCCTTATCCGGAGAATCGTGTCGGCGTCCATGCCCAGGGCCTCCTGTGTTCGAGTTCCACTCGAACTACCCATCGGCTGGTCGCATGAGGTTTCTTGAGCTTTCTTAGCGTTGTAGTACTAGTCGGCGCAGGCCGGTCTCATCCTCTGCCGTAGGGATGCCCACGGTGAGCTGGTCCCGAAACTCCTCGGCAAGCCGCTTCTTCAGACGAAGGGCCGTCGCGTTGTCGATTTCCGTGTCCCGCTTGGTCAGGCTCATGGCCAGCCGGAGTTCTTCTTCCGGCAGCCGCTGCATCCCCACGAGGAGTCGGCAGCAGTGGTCGTCACCACCAGCCCACCGCTCGACATAGGAGTCGATCAGCTTCCAGCCGCGCAGGTTGAAGTAGCCGACGCAGAAATCCGCCCGTTCAGAAACGCCCAGCGTGTCTCGCAACGCGGGCAGGAGATGCTCCTCGATGTTGTCCAGGATTCGTGGCAAGCGGGTAACCCTCTGGCGCCCCAATCTTTACATCGCCGTCTGCAGTGGCCATTGTAGCCGCAGCCCAGAAGCGTTCCAATGGCTGTGGAGTGGAAACTCGAGTGTACCGGAAAGAGGCACAAGGTTCTAACGGCCGGTTACCTCGTTTCTATGCAGCCGTCGGTTGCGGGCCCATGCAGCAGAAGCAATCCGTGAGGTCATAGGCCGGAAGAAGGACGCAAGCCTTTGACGAACAGGCGTTTCCGTGCGATAGGTGGCCTTGGCAGCGAGACCCGGAGAGGCCCCTAGTGGATTGTCGATCCTTAGTGGCGTCGTGAAGCGGGCAGCCGGATGCGGGTCGAGGAGTCCAACCCCAGCGAGGAGGCGGCTCAGGCCCCGCCGCCCGATGAGGACGGGGAACATCGCCGCTGAGAGCCGCAGTTCACAGATCTTCACACGCGGTCAGCGTATCCAGGATGCCGCTCAGTTCGCCAGTCTGGCCGCACCATGGGCAGGTCACGATGCGGCTCTTGCCATCCCAGCAAAACACCTTACCGCAGCCACATCGGAAGATGTTGGGATTGCCGCAATACGGGCATCCCTGGAAGGGGGAATCCAGCACGATCGACCCGGTGATTGCGGCCTGACCGTAGCCGCCGCGGTTCGTCACCGCCTCCGCCAGCGGGAAGGCTTCTATCGCCACCCACTTATTCCACCACTTCCGCTTGAACTTCAAGCCAAAGCCCTGTTTCGAGCCGGCACACCTGGCCATCACCATCATGACGTTCGGGGTACGCACGGATCATCCTCTCGATCATTGCCTCGTGGCACGTTCGACGTCCCCCGGGCAGTCCGGCAGGACTGCTCCTCCCCAATAGCCTTCTCGCCAGAAACATCCAGCAGAAACATTCCCGACCTCTTCTGGTGTGGTTCCATAACCAATCTGCGCGCCTTCAGAGGAGAACGTCCATGCCCCGCAAGCCCTCGTCACTCATGATCATGCAAGAATACCCCCCGCTCCCGACGCGAGGATGGCTCATTCTCGTCGTCCTGGCTGTCCGCCGGTTGAGCCGAATCGTCGTGCGGTTCGAGCTGGGCGTCATCGAGGATGTCCGCCAGGCCGGCCGCATCCTGAACTACGACCTGCCGGCGGTGCTGACCCCGAACAGTCCGTTGTGCCGGTTTTTGGCCGACGGGTTCCGGGTGCGCGTGGCCGACGGCCAGTCCTTCGAACTGAAATCCTTGGTCGGCCGCCGATTTCAGGCACGCTTCGACCAGGGCGCTGATGGCTGCCTGCAGGCGATCGTGGCAGCTCGGCCCTTTGAGCACAGGACTATTGCCCCGGCGGAGCCCGCAAGCAATTCTGACGGGAAGGAGGGGGCAAAGTGATGGACTGGGACAAGACCATCAACAGCGTCAGTGAAGTTGCCCGCAAGACTTTCGTCCTGGCGGTCTCGATCATCATGGTGATGGCGTCGTTCGGCCTCGTGTACATCGCCGGCATCGCCCTGTTGTGGCTGGTCAAGCACGCCCAGGCCATTCTCGGGCAATAGCGGAGGGAACCATGCCGTATTCACCACCACCAGTTCGCCGCGTTCCCGTGACCCGGGAGACCGTCATCTCCGAGTTCACTCGTGGAGACGGCAGCCAGAACACGCAAGGCAGTTTCACCAAGCAGACCGGCCCGGGCCCCGGCGTTGACGTGGATGTCGTGGTCGTGAATCAGAAGATCGAACTGGCCTGCGGCTGCTACTGGCCCGACGCCGAGGTTGCGGGCGTCTGCGCGGAATGTGCCAAGGAAGGCGATCGCCCGAACGTCTGCAAGACCCATTACTTCGTCTGCGCGTGCGGCACGGCTTGCTGCTGGAAGCACTCCTCACCTTGCGATGACGGAAAGACTCGGATCTGCACCCGCTGTCACCTTCGGGAACAAAACAAGGCGTTCAAGGCCGCCGTCACCGGCAAGCTGGCTCACGCAGCCCGCTGGCTCTTCTGGCAAGAAACTGGGTAATCCGGCCGCCGGAGTCAGACGATGGACGTCACGGACAACGATTGGCATCGCCTCCTTGGTCTTCAGCGACGTGCCGAGGCACTGGGGGCGCGCCGGGATCCCACCATCGACAGCTACCTCGGGCACCTGGAATTCGATCCCCGCAACCCTGCGCTGGCTGACCTGATCAGCACCTGGCTGGACGAGCACGAACAGGAGCAGCGTCTGGCCCCCAATCGGCTGGCGCCGCCGCCGGCCATCGAGGAGCTTTATGATCCCCAGATGCTGCCCGACTTCACCGTCGGTCAGACCACAGAAACAGGGGTGCTGTTCGGCCCGCGCCTAGCCGACTGCGGGAGCATGGTGGTGACCGGGATTGCCGGCGGCGGCAAGACCTCGCTGGTTCAGAACATCGTGGCCCGGACCCACCGCTGCCTGCCCGGCGCGACCACGCTGGCGTTCGACGTCAAGGGGGATTTCACCAACATGGCCTCCCTGCCGGGGTCGGCCATCCACGTGCACAAGGCCCGCGAGGAACTCAGGTTCCAGATTCTCTCGCCGCCGGCGGGCGTGGCCCTGCAGGCCTGGCTGGCCACCGTGGCAGACTACTTCTGCGGATACCGCGGCCTGCAGAAATCCCGCCACCTGTTCCTGGACGCGACCCTCCGTTTGTGCCGGCACTTCGGTGTGGATCAGGATCCCACCAAACCGTGGCCCAGCTTGTTTAGTGTGCTTGATTACTTCGGACAAATGCGCGGCCCCCGGTTCGGCAAGGAGGCCGAGTACAAGGCCAGCCTGGTGAACGAGTTGCGCGGACTGTTGGAGGATACGGGCTCGGTTTTTGACACCTCCGACGGCATCGACCTGGACACGCATCTGCTGTCACCCGGGGGCATTGCGGTCGTGCAACTGGATACGCTCCCAGTGTCTGCCCAGCAATTCATCATCAGCCTCTCCATCGAGCGGATTATCCGCACGCGTGCCGCCCGGAACATCCACAATGCCGGACTGGAGGTGCTGGTGGTGCTGGACGAGGCTCAACTGGTGCTGAGCCAGGCCGCTGACCGGGCCTCAACGAACGGCATCGCCCCCCTGGCCAACCAGTTGCTGCGTGCCCGGGAGACAGGGGTTGCCTTCCTGGTCGTCTCCCACCTGCTGCCGGACATTTCCCGGGCAGTCCTCGCGGCGGCCAAGAGCATGTACGTGGTCGGCGGGCTGAGTGACGCCCTCAGCGTCGATGTCGCTGCCCGCACACTGAATCTGCCGTACGAGGCCAAAACCATGATTCCCCGGCTGGGGAGAGGGCAGGCCCTGGTCCGCGAGATCGGCAAAGGCGGCACGTACACGGATGCCTTTCTCGTGGATCTGGATCCGCCCGAGCTGGTCAAGGATGCCATCGACGAGCCCACCCGCCAACGGCTGATGGCCCCCAAAAGGGCCACCTTCCCGGCGTCCCCTTCCAGGCCTTTGGCGGATTACCCGTCCCTGGTTGCGGAGCTCAACCTGCCCAAGCCGGCCCCGACGAACCCTTCCCCCACGTCGTCGACGGGCCCGTCGTTGACCCAGGATCAATATGATTTGCTGCTAGACTGCGCTCACCACAGGGATGACTGGATGAAAGAACGCCAGGCCCGGCTGAATATCCACAACTACAAGATCCTGGAGAAACTCGCCCAGTCGCTGGCGGCCCAGGGTCTCCTGGTGGTGCACGAGATCCGACTGGGTTCGGCCAAGTACTCTTTCATGGAAGTAGCGGACTATGGATGGCAGACTCTCCAGCTCGCCAAGCCCCTGCATTACATCGGCCACGGCAGCTTCCTGCACACCGTTCTGATCAACCGGGTCTCGCGATACCTCAGTGCACAGAACTGGTCGTATGTCCAGACCGAGTTTCGGATCGGCCAGAACCTTCACGCCGTCGACGTCTATGGCCGCAGTCCGGCCGGCGTCGCGACCGGTTTCGAGGTCACCCTGTCGCACTCCAACGTGGTGAGCAACGCCCTGAACTCGCTCGCGGTTCCCGGCGGCGTACAGGAGCTGTTCTTCCTGTGCCCGGTTACCAAGGATTGCAGAGCCGTGGAGGGTCTGCTGCAGCAGGACCCGCGCGTCGCTCCCTACCTCCCGCAGATCAAGACCTGCCGGATTGACCAATTCACTTCCTGAGAAACTTTCTGTCCTTCTTCCTTGTGAGGGGAATTACATGCGTAAGGGAGATGCCATGCGAGCGGCGAAGATCGTATTTCTCATTTGGTTGCTCTGCGAACTTGGTCTTTGGGTCCGCGGTGGCCAGGGCTTCTGCGTCATGGACACGCTGCCATTCGTCCAGAGGCCCCAGTCGCTTTCACCACACTATGAGTGGTTGGCCGCGGGCGCCATTCTCATCGGGCTTTGGGGCTTCCTCATGTTGCCCCGCCCACAAGCCGCCGCGCAACAGACCCGTCGGTTCCGGTCCGAGCTCTTCCTGGTGCCCGCAACCATCATTGCCCTGGCCCTCGTAAGTGAGCGGTTGCACACCACGCTCAGCCTCACGGACCTGACCGGGGATCCGAACCGGGCCATCGAGCATCGTCACCTCGCGATCCTGTGTCTGTGCGTCTACGCGGCACTGTTGGCCATCAAGGCCTTGCGGAACCGGTAAACCTGTTCCTTTTTCACTGGAGGACCCCGTTATGCGAAATCCATTCAACGGCAAGAAAAAGCCGGACTCACCCATGGAGGGCAGACCGCCCCCTCGCGGAAGGCCGGCTGACCATCCGGCATCTCCAGGCGTACCGGACGGCGCCAAAGCCGGTGATCACCGCGGCCAGGTGGGCTTGCCTGGTGGTGAAACAATGCCCGCGCCGCCGCTCGCAGACGCCGGCGTGCTGGATGGTCTGGCTGCGCTCGTTGTTCAGCGGCTGGAACAGCACGTTGCCTGCCACGTGCAGCGCGTGGCGGATGAACTCGTCGAACTTCTCCTGCAGCATGGGCCTCCAGGGGAGGACCAGATCAGCCTAGCCGCCCAGAAGATAGGAGAGGACCTGGCCCGCTTGATCGACGGGCATGCCTGCGAGCTGCAGACCGCCATCACCCAACGCCTGGAAGCCCTGCCCGCTCGGCTCAGCGAATGCCTGACCCAGATCTCGGCGGAGCACTGGACCGCAATTGGCTCCCAGTTGGCCGAGGCGGCTTTGACAGCCAACCGTCAGGCCGCTCTGCGGCCGGTGATCGACCAGTCGCTGGCGCTGCTGGACCGCATTCACGACGAAGGTGAGTTCCTGGCTACCGGGTATCACCGGAATCCCGAGCTGGCGTTGCACCTGGGGTCCCGTCAGCTCTTCGAGACGTACGACGCGGCGGTCCGGTCGTTCGTCACCGAGATCTTCATGATCCTGCGTACGCTCGATGTCCACCCGATCCAAGGGTCTGCCGGGCCCTTCAATCCCCAGTTACAGCGCGTCGTGGGAGTCGAGCGTACGTCCAAACCGGAACTGGACGGGCATGTGGCTCGAATCGTCCGTGTCGGCGTGACCTGGAACGGCGCCGTATTTCGTCACGAGCAGGTCATTGTTTTCAAGAAGGAGTGCTGAACATGAAACCGAAAGGAAATGGCGTCGTGATCGGGATCGACCTGGGCACGACGCTCTCGGGCGTTGCGATCTATGAGGCAGACACCAAGGTCAGGATGTTGGCCAATGCCGATGGCGAGCTGTTGACGCCCTCGGTGGTCAACCTGCGGGATGAGCAGCGGCCGGTGGTGGGCACCGCGGCACTCAATGAGCTGGCCTTCGCGCCGGAGTTCAGCGTTCGCCTGGTGAAGCGCTCCATGGGCAAGCGCGACGCCCAGGGCAACCCGGTCAACGTCCTCATCCACCCCACCAGCGGCAAGACCTATGTGCCAGAGGAGATTTCCGCCCTGATCATCCGCTACCTGGTAGACAGCGTCGAGGCCGGCCTCGGCGTCCACGTGGCCGGTGTGGTCATCACCGTGCCGGCGTACTTCGACGATCCGCCCCGAGTGGCCACTCGCCGGGCTGGGGAGCTGGCCGGCGTCAAGGTCCTCGGCATCATCAACGAGCCCACTGCGGCGGGGTTGGCTTTCGGCGTCGACCATGGCGAGGACGGGCGGCTCGTGGTGTTTGACTTTGGCGGCGGCACGTTCGACACGACTATCCTGGACATTTGCGGGGGCAATTTCCAGGTGATGGCCACTGACGGCGACCGCGATCTGGGAGGCTCTGACATCGATAACCTCCTCATCGAGAAAGTCGCCCAGGCCTTCAAGGCCGAGCACGGCGTGGAGATCAGCCCGCAGACCGACCTGCCCGCCCACCTGGAGACCCTGGCCAAGTGCGAGATCGCCAAGAAGACTCTCAGCCAGGCCGAGACAGCCAGCTTCATGGTCTCTGCCTCGGGCAAGCGGCTGGTATTCGACATCACGCGGGCGGAGTTCAACGCACTGATCGCGCCCCTGGTGGAGCGGACCCGGATGATCACGCAGCGGGCCCTGGACGCGGCCAAGCTTCAGCCCAAGGACATCAAAGATGTGCTGCTGGTGGGCGGCTCCAGCCGTATCCCACTGGTGCGCGAGATGCTCACCGAGCTGTTCGGCAAGAAGCCGCGCACCGACGCCAAGCCGGACGAGGCGGTGGCCATGGGTGCGGCCATCTTCGCGGCCCGGCTGGGCGTCGATGCCAAGCTGGCGGTCGTCGACACCGAAGGTAGGAAGGTTCTCCCGCCCGCACCCAAGATAGTGGATGTCAACGCGCACGGTCTGGGCTGCCTGGCGTTCGTCAAGGACGTGGAACTGAACTGCGTCATCATCCCGCCGAACACACCCCTGCCCGCTGAGCAAGAGGACATGTTCGCGCTGCAGCAAGAGACGCAGACCGAGGCCCCCGTGGTGATCACGCAGGGCCGGCACCACGTGCCGCCGTCGGAGTGCAACGTCATCGGCGAGATGGTTTTGAAGGATCTGCCGCCCGGCCCGCTGGTGGACCGGATCCGCGTCAAGTACGGTCTCGCAGCGGACGGGACGCTGCACATCACCGTCACCGACACTGTCAGCAAGAAGAGCACCAGCGACATCAAACGCGGCCTCGCCCACCTGATCGCGAAGACGCCGCACAACTGACCCAACCGGGGCGGAGGGCTGCCAAACAGGTGGCCCTCCCCCCATTCCTCTGACTTCTCCCGGAGAAAACCCATGATCCTCAAGAACAGTTATCTCGAACAAGTAGCTCGCGGACTGATCAAACTCACGCCTACGCAGGCGAAATCCACAGCCGCCATCCTGAACGAGTTCCTCCTGGTCCTCCTGGACTGCTCGGGCAGCATGAACGAGGAGTGCGGTCGCACGCACCGCCTGGGTGCGGCTCAGGACGCCATCCTCCGACTGCTGGACACGCGGCGGGCTCTCAAGGCCGATGACCAGATTGCCGTCATCGCCTTCCACGACGACGCCCACCTCGTCCTGCCCCCGACGCGATGCAGAGACCATGGTTCGACGATCGAGAAAGCGATCCGATCGATCACCGGCGGGGGCGGCACGAGCCTGGCGGTGCCCCTGATCCTGGCCGGCACGATCGTACCGGGCAGCGGAGCGGCTCACATCGTGATGCTCTCGGACGGCCATGGCGGCGACCCCACGAGTGCGGCCGACAAGCTCAAGCGGCGGGGAGCGATTATCGAGACGATCGGCGTGGGCAACGATCCTGCAGAGGTAGCCGAGGATTACTTAAGAGCGGCTGCGAGTGTCCTCAACGGCAAGGTGCTCTACCGGTTCATCACCGACGCGGACGAGATGTCGCACTATTTCCGCACGGAGATCGCCAATCGGCTGGTGTATCGGAGCAAGTCATGAGCCCGGAAGAAGCCCGTCAGAACCTGGGACTGCCCCGCAAGTTCACCCAGCAGGACGTTGAGCGGGCCTACGCCGAGCAGTCTCGCCCGTACATGCTCCGGGCTCAGCACGACACCAACCCGGATGAGCGCGAGGTCGCCAAGAACGCCCTGGCGGTGCTGCAGGACGCGTATCACAAGCTGACCGGCAAATCGCGGCCGGAGCTGATCAAGCCCTCGGGCAACATGGGGCAGGCCGCGTCAGAGCTCATTCGCCACCGGTCGCTGAATGGTTCGTGCCCGTCCAGACATGCTTCACCGACCCGTCCGCGGCGGCAGGAAGGCGCCGTCTGGGGACAACGGGCCGTCACCAAAGAGCGCTTGGTGGCCGCGTTGATCTTCGTCTTGATCTGCCTCGTCAACCTCCTGCTCCTCAGTACCGCGGTCGGCGGGCTTCCGTGAGGGCGATTCGAGGTTTGCAGGAATGATTTCTGACGAAACTTATCTCACATAGACGAGGTGAAGGGTCTCGGCTCCGACGGCGAGACCCTTGTTGTAGGAGCAATAGACATGGAACGACCCGTTAACCAGCAACCGCTGGCCAGTAAGCAGTTCGATCGCGTCCACGTTGCGATCTGGCCTCAGGAAAAGAAGGAGAACGATAACGGGGGCCGGCTCTGGTTCAGCGTCGGCATCACCCGCCGCTACCAGGACGGCAGCGGGCAATGGCAATCCTCGAACCACTACACAGCCCGGGACCTCCCGCACCTGCAGCTCGCGGTCCAGTGGGCCATGCGCGAGCTCCTCCTGAAGGAGGAGTAGCCAGCCGGATGAGCAGGTCCGGGTGGCCATGCTCAGAGAGGTGGGAAATGGCAAGGACAAACCAAGAGGCAGACGCCTCTGGCGGAAACCGTGCGGTGAAAACGGTGCCGCAGCTTCGCTCCACCGACAGATCGGCTCTCGGCCTGGGGGGCATATCCATCGCACAGGCCACGAGTGATGCCATCGCATCCTCCCCAATCGAGCTCGCACAGGTTGCCCGGCCACGATTCCCTGCTGCCGGGGAAGAAGCTGGCGGGACAGAAGTCTGTCGGCCGCAGTTGTTCTTCCATCCCGAGGTGGCTGGCCTGACGGAGACAGCCCTCACGCATCTCGGCGGAAAACCCTTCGTGATGTGGTCTCAGTACCTGCAGTGGTCCGATGGCCGGCGCGAGGTCCGGCCGTTGTTGGAGATGCTGGACCTGCCCAACGGCGGTCGGCTCTGGTTCGAGCCCCGACCCGGTGCACCGCAACCCGGCTTGGCACCGCACTGGAGCACCGTGGGCCGTAAGCAATGGCTGGAGGGTAAAACCCCAGATGCGGCAGGGCTGTTCCATTGCCTCTCCGAGACGATACGCCGTTTCGTGGTGCTTCCTGATGAGGATGCCGCGGGCGCCTGTGCCACAGTGGCGTTGTGGACCATGCTCACGTACTGCTTTCCGGCTTGGCCGGCCGTACCCTATCTCCACATCACGGGACCGCTGGGCAGCGGCAAGACCCGGCTACTGGAGGTCCTTTCGCGGCTGGTCTGGCGTCCCACGCTGGCCAGTTCGCTGACCGCCGGGGTGCTTTACCGAACCCTGCATGAGAGTGGGGGCACGTTCCTGCTCGATGAGAACGAGCGTCTGGCCGAGAAGGGTTCCCAGGCCTCCGAGCTGCGGACCGCGCTTCTGGCCGGCTACAAAGCCGGGGGGCATGTCCACCGCCTTCAAAAAGACGGTGATGGTTTTCGCGCCGTCCAGTTCGATGTTTACGGCCCCAAGGCGATGGGGAGCATCGGTGATCTCCCGCCTGCCCTCGCCAGCCGTTGTATCCAGTTGAGAATGCTGCGGGCCCGTGGGGACCATTCCCAGGTACAGGCACGATTGGATGCTGATCCTGAGGTGTGGCAGGGGCTCCGCGACGATCTGCACGCCTTTACATTGACCCACGCCGGTGAGATCGTGCGTGTGGCCAGAGCCCAGGACGAGTTGACCCGGACGATGAGTGGCCGTGACGCGGAACTGTGGCGGCCGCTGTTCGCCCTGGCCGTTATCTGCGAACGAGCCAGCGCTGTGGGTCTCGTTTCCGGCCTGCGTGAATTCGCCGGTCGAGCCGTCGATATCGGTCTTGAAGACGCTGCCCCCGAGCCGGACGAAACGCTCCTGACCGTGCTGGCCGAGTGCGTCATCTGGCAGCAGACCGACGTGACGCCGAAAGACGTCCTTGAGCGTGCGAAGAAGACCGATCCTGTGACGTTCTCGCGCTGGACGCCGCACCGCGTGGCCAGCGTACTGAAGCGGTATGGCGTGCTCACCCACAAGACCGGCGGTGGTCGGCGGTCATACCACCGGGTTACGGTCCAGCAGCTCTCCCGAGTCGCGTCGAGGTACGGTCTGTGCATACCGCTTGAAAATGCCCCTATCGCCACAAATGCCACCTGGGCCCCTCCGAACGCCCGCCGCAGCGACGTCAGCCCGTCGTCCGCTCTTTCCGCGAGTGGCGATGGTGGCAATGGTGGCGGCCCTGGAGGAACAGGTGGTGGTGCTCAAGCTGATGTATGTTGACATGCCCTCGTGATGATCATGTCACCGACCTAGCGTTTTGGTTTCGAAGCTGGAAGTGTGGTTTCTGTGAAAACATTCTCTCACTCTTATGAGGGAGGGAAGCGTATCGAAGTAGCGGCAGGTTGGCCTGGAGGCAACTGCGGTCAGCACGACGGCGCGTGCCTGCGCCGAGACGAATGTACGTGATTCATGACTGACTCTGTTACCATCAAGGTCTCCGAGGCCGCCAAGCGAATCGGGTGCAGCACGCGCACAATTCTCAGGCTGATCGAAGCTGGGAAGTTGCGTGCCGTCCAGCTTTGTGGCGAGCGGGGGCCTTACTATGTCTTTGTCGAGTCCATCGATCGGCTTCTTGGGATTCAGGAAGCGCGGCGGCGGAAGTCTCAGGAATACTACTGTCGACAGGCGGAGCTTGCAGCGGCGAGGGCAGGGCTCGGGCCACCCGGGCGGCCTGGGGATCGCGCACCTGAGCGTACACTTGGGTCGTAGAAAGGTGTTTGTGTCCGAGGTGTTTCTGCAACACATCCAGTTCGACACCTGCCTCGCGAGCACTCTGGGCGTAAGTGTGTCGCAATGCGTACCCTCCTGTGATGCCTCGACGGCGGAGAATGGACCGCAAGCCGTTCGGTTTGTAGGGGCGGCCGAACCGGTTGAGGAAAACGTACACGCCGACTCGCGGCTGATCCCGCAAGATCTCGACTGCGGCGGGGGTGAGGTAGAGGATACGGTCCTGGCCCGTAGACTCCTCTGTCTTGTGTTCGGCCAAGCGGCAGGTCCATCCCTCCAGGTCAACGTGCGACCATTTGAGCTGACACGCCTCCCCGGGTCGGCAACCAACGTTCACGATGAATCGGCAGATTGGTGATGATCGCTTCGGCAGATCGGCAAAGGCTTCACGGAGTCTCGGCCGTGCCACGTCTCGATACAGTTTCCTCGGGGGAGGAATGTCGTCCGGACGTCTTGGAATCACGTCCAGCCACCGACGGGGGGGCTCCGCTGCCCAGACGAGAACGGCGTGGGCGAGGCCGATCATCGTCCGCAGGTTCTTTGCCGAGTACTCAAACTTCTTCTTCCGAGCGTTCGGGATCTTGCCGTGCTGATCTGGCGTGCGCTTCTGGTAGACCCTCGTGTATCCCGTCTTGCGGAGGTGGGCGAGGAAGTCAACGAGATGCTCTTCGTTCAGTTCAGCGAGCCGCATGCCTCCAGCGAACCGGTTCCACGGGATCAACCGCTCTCGCTTCCAGTCGGTTCCGTTCTTGACGAGCCACTGCTCGATCGCTTGGGCGATGGTCTCGGCTTCGCCCAGGTGAGCGGGCTTCCCCAGGAACTGCTCAGCCCTTCTTGCCGCTTCGGCCCAATTTCCTTTCCCACTGCACAGGTATTTCTTCTCGTAGTTGACGTAGATGTACCACTGGTTCCGCTTCTCCTCGTAGTGGGGTTGGGCCTGTCGTGGCATGCTGGCATCCTCCTCGTATCATCAGAGATGCCATTTTATCATCAGAAACGGGGAAATCCAAGAGAAGGGCATGTTGCCGTAAGTGGCCATAGAAAAGCCACTTAAGAATCGGGGCGACTGGATTTGAACCAGCGGCCTCCTGGTCCCAAACCAGGCGCTCTAGCCAGGCTGAGCTACGCCCCGGTACACACTGATGCCCAGTATAACGAATGCATCAACGAGTGACAATTCACCCAAACACTGGCCTCTCGACGCTACCGGCCACAATCCGGATCAGCCTTGATGCCCGCCCCGGACATGCATCCGACCAGCTTGCGCAGATCCTCACCGTCCACGTCGCCATCGTTGCCTTCAATCAGACACTCGGCACAGGCGGCATCACCCTGGTTGACGCCAGAACCAGTTAGGCATCGCTGCATGATCGCCAGATCATCCAGATCAACGTCGTTGTCGTCATCCAGATCACCAGGTGAAGGAGGCAACATCACCTGGATCTGACGGCTTACCGTGGGACCAAACCAGGCCACGGCTTCACGGACCATGCGCCAATCCGTAGTGTACCGGCCAGCCGCCGCAGGGGCGGTCAGCGCGAAACTGAAGGCGAAAGCCTGCCCCGGCCGCACTTCACCCGCCACCGGCGACCGCGTGCTGACCGTGAACGGATCGCTGTCACCCACCGCTCCCAGCTTGAAGCCGCGCTCGACCGACCAGACCACGCCCCGATTGCGAAACGTGACCGAAACGTCGTAGACCCCACCGGCCGCCATCGTCGCCGGGATCGTGTCGCTGACGTACTCGCATGAGTACCGGTCCCAGGTGGGGGCGACACCGAAGTAGCTGCAGACGCCTTTGTAGACGCCCCACTCGGCGGTCGACCGGAAAAAGTTGTCCGTCAGGTAAGCAGCGTCCTTGTTGCAGTTGTCGTGAAACGCCAGCTCGATCAGGCACGCCGGCCGGTTCGGAATCCGGATCTCGCCAAAACCGCCGGCCGAGTCACGCGGCTGGCCACCGTTGCGAATCGGCCACGTGCTGTCGTAAACGTCGCGGATCGCGGACTCAATGTTCGTCTTGATCGCCAGAGCCAGGTTGTAGCTGTTGGTTTCGTGAGCAGGGTGCTCCATCTCCGTATCCCGATAGACCTCGGTACCACTGGCCTGGTTCACCTTATACGCGTTCGTGTGATGGGCAATGTAGATGTCCGAACCCCGATAGTCGGCAAACAACGGGCGAGCGCGGATGTCGTCATTGAGATGAGTGTCCGAGCTGTCCCACACCGCGGACGGAAGCCCGCTGTGCTCGAGCCAGTAGCGGGCGGCCATCTTCCACCACGCCAGACCGGTGGCCGAGTGACAGCAGTCGCTCTCGTCCAGCTGCCGCGGAACGTGCACCGTGGCCCCATCCTGGTTCAGATACTGATATAGAAACTGCATCAGCCGGATCGAGTTGGTGTCCTCCAACACCGCCTCCCCGAGACCGCACGGATCACTCCGCTGCCAGTACCAGCCCGACCCGTTGTGGAACCGACCGTGCGACGGACCAATGGTGATGATCTTGCCGGCCAGTCCCGTCGCCGCCTCGCCGCACCCCTTGCCCCCCAACACTGGAAACGACGCGGGCGGAACAGACTCCAACTTCGTCGGAGGCAGGTAGGCTGACAACACGCTGCCGCAGCAGGTCAGACGAACACTCAGGATCTCCGGAAACGAATCAAGGGCCAGCCGCAACCGCGAAAACACCTCCGTCAGCGAAGACTCTCCAAGCCCGCTAAGCACTTCCGGAGACAGGTCAATGGTAACCCCCTCCCCTGAAGACACGAACTCCACCAGCTGGACATCCGGCAGAATCGGCGAGGTCAACCCTCTGGCTGCCTCCTCTGGGGAGGGACCGGCCAGAAGCTCCCGGACCACCACTTCCTGTGCCAGCACACCGGGCAACAATGGCCGGCTGACGAAAACAACCCCCTCGGGAGCATCAAACGGGATCTGAACAGTCTGCCCAAGCCCAACGGCAGTGACGCTCAGCCACAAGGCCGAGATTGCAGCCAGGGCTGGGGACAACCACCTCATCCCTCCACCTCCACCGGGTCAAACCAAGTCACCGCGACTCTTCGCTCTATCTCATTGTGATGTAACAGGACCGCAGAATCAACCTCGCGGCAAGCCCGATAACCCCGGAACCCACACCCGCATCCCCGGGTCCGCGGCGGCGTGCGAACCCAGGCGGACACAAGAAAAGAGCCAAGCGGATTCGCTTGGCTCCCTGTCTTCCGTCTCGGTGATGCCCGACGTCCACGTGTCAGCGCCACCCGGCGGAACGTCGGCTCAAAAGGCTCATCACTGAGCCGAGGCGAGTGGCAGAATGCAACGGAACCCGACGTCATTCAGGTGGGCGTCGGGACGAGCGGCCTCCCGGGTCTCTACCCGGCAGCTGTCAATCGGGTCGGCAAAAGAACCGCCTCGAATCGCCCTCTGATCGCCGCGAAGCGGACCTACACGCGCATTGCGGTTATCCTTGTCCTGCGGATTCGGGTAGTTCCGGTCGCTAAACAGCTTCGGGCCGCGAATGACATCCGACGGCGGATCCTCCAGGCTGGGATAGGCGTAACGACCAGGGTCGTACCAGTCCGAGCACCATTCAGCCACATTGCCGGCCATCTGATAAACCCCGAACGGGCTCACGCCGCCGGCGAAGCTCTCCACCGGGGCGGTGTACTCATAGCCGTCGTAGTTGGCCTTCTGCGTCTTGCTGTTGCACAGGTAGCGCGTCACCTCACTCGTGCTCTGGTTACCCCACGGGTACTTGCGCCGGTCGGAACCACGGGCCGCAGCTTCCCATTGAGCCTCGGTCGGGAGCTGCTTGCCCGTCCAGCGGCTGTAACTGTTGGCCTCCCACCAGGACACATTCCTGACCGGGTGCAGATTGTTGACGTTCGGCCTCCAAAAGTCCTTGAAAGCCCGAGTCACCTGCCACGGACGCCCCATCGCTCCGCAATAGTCAGGATCGTTCGCCAGCAACGGATGCTCCGGACTCCACGACGAATCCTTCTCGTCCTGCCGAACCGCGAGGCGATAGAACCGGTTGAACTGGGCGTTGCTGACCTCGTGCAGGTCAATGTAGAAGTGGCTGACGCTGACCGTCCGCGCCGGCACCTCGTCCAGACCCGCTCCCCCGCCCATCACCATGGCCTGAGCGGGAACGTAAACCATGATCATGTCGTCCTTCTCCGACACGATGTATCGGGGCCAGCCGTTGTAGTCGTCATCCTGGCTGTTCGGCTGGTAGTGACCCGCCAGCGGGTAGAACCCGGCAGGCAGACTAACCCCCTCGGGAAGCACCGCCGCCGTGTCTGCCAGGGGCGACGGGAGGATGGTCATGCTCTTGTTCTTGCAGTGGCAGCCGAATCCGGATGCCAGAACCACGGCCAGGGCACACGCCATCAGGCCACCTGTCCAAACACGATTGACTGCCGCCATTCGAAGTATCCTCCCTAACCACCGGCCATCCGGGCCGGGGAGCTGCTCCGGCAACCTTGCGACTCAGTACTTCTTCCCCCCCGCCAGTTCGCGGTTCGGGTCGCTCCACTTCATGTGCCGCCCGCCGATTCGCATCACCAGCAGCACCTCGCCAACTTCTCCCGAGGCTCTGGCCACGTCCTTGTGCGAAGCCACGACCTCTTCAGTCGCCAGGGCAAGCATCCCCTTGCGGGTCAACACGGTGTCACCCTTGAGCAGAGCGTTCATCCGCCGTAGCCGGGATTCAAGCTTCTCCTGCTTCTGCAGGGCCTCCTGCCGTTCCTTCTCCCAGCGAATAAACTCCCGGTCCGTCCGCCAGAAGTTCGCGCTCGGGTCACTCACGTCAATCCGGAAGTCGTAGTAGCTGTTGCGGAACCGGGCCTCGATGTACTCCAGCTTCCGCTCCAAAACCTTCAGGTCCTCCACCGTCTGGTCCTTCTGCCGAGCCACCGCCTCCATGTCGGCTACGAAGAAAACCTTCTCAACTACGTCGCCTTCCCTGAGCCGCCGGATGTCATTCTCGTCGATCGCGGTGCGATAGGCTTCCCCACGATAGGGGAAAACCTCGTTCCCGGTGATCTCGGCCTTCTTGTAGGCCTCCGAAGGAAGCGAGACAGGAATGAACGCCCGCCGCTGGAACATCGCCGCCTCCGAGCTGTTGGCCCACATGACCTCCAGCTCCCCGTAAATGCTCGCCCCCGGCAAACCATCCACCGAGGTGTACTTGAACTCATACCTGCCCGGCCGCAGATTGAACACCGCAAACTCCTCGGGAGTCTGCTCAAGCCGGTTCTCAAACGGACCATAATCGGCAACCTCATGGCTGCGAATCGAACAAGCCCGCACCGTCACGTTCGTCCCCGGGGGAGAGAAAAACTGGATCTGGGTCTTCCCCTGGTTGAAATAACCGTGCTCCCGCGGGGTCTGGCTGCAGCCGATCGCCCCCGCCAGCACCAACCCCGCCGACATTGTCATCCAGGCGGCCCGCCTGGAACGGCTGGACCGGCGGCCATACTCTCGCTCGGCTCTCACCACGTCTTTGCTCCTTTGCTGGGACTTTCGCGGCCGTTCCGCCACCCGGGCCGGGCAGCGCGAGGCTCGCACAACACTGTACTTATCCGCTCCGCCCTGTCAACCCCGGCTCCACCCCCCCGCGAAGTCCCACTGCACCAAAACCCGGACAGAAAACACCACCCCGGCACACCACTCCCACATACGCCACCGGCCTCGGCCACCTCAATCAGCTGTCCTCGGTCGCTCGATTCAACCGCTCAATGTCCGCCCCCAGCGGCCGCAGTTTCCGCTCGATCCGCTCGTACCCGCGGTCAATATGATACACCCGGTTCACCGTCGTCTCCCCCTTGGCCACCAGACCGGCCAGAACCAGAGCCGCCGAAGCCCTTAAATCCGACGCCATCACCGGAGCCCCAATCAGCCGCTTCACTCCTTCCACAATCACCGTCGGCCCTTCCTTACGCAAAATCGCCCCCAGACGGTTCAGCTCGGCCACATGCATGAACCGGTCCGGGTAAATCTTCTCGGTAATGATGCTGTTGCCGTCCGCCAAGCAGAGCAACGCCATGATCTGAGCCTGCAAATCCGTCGGGAAACCAGGATAAGGCTGCGAGGTCACCGTGGTCGGCTCCAGCCGTCGGGAACTCGACACCACCACTTCCTCACCTTCCCGCTCAATGTTCACCCCGATCTGGCGGAGCCGGTCAACCACCGCTAAAAGGTGCTCCAGCCTGCAGTTACGCAAACGAATGTCACCGTTGGTAATGGCCCCGGCGATCATGAACGTCCCAGCCTCAATCCGGTCCGGAATGATCGTGTACTCGCACCCCTTCAGCTGCTTGACCCCGTCCACCGTGATCCGCGGGGAGCCCTCACCCGAAATCTGAGCCCCACATACCTTCAAGAAACTGGCCAGATCGGTCACCTCCGGCTCACAAGCGGCCGATTCGATCACCGTCCGACCCTCGGCCAGCGTGGCCGCCATCAGAATGTTCGCCGTACCCGTCACTGTCGATCCAAACGGGCCACCCAAAAACAACTCCGCCCCCGTCAGCCGCTTGGCCTTCAGTAGAATGTCGCCACTCATCAGGTCGGTGTCCGCTCCCAGCCCCGTCAAACCGGCAATGTGCAGGTTGATCGGCCGGTCGCCAATATTGCAGCCACCAGGCATGCTCACCTGAGCCTTGTGCCGCTTGGCCAGCAACGGCCCCATGACGCAAACACTCGCCCGCATCTTGCGAACCAGCTCATAGTCCGCATGGCAGTTCATCTCGTCCTGAACCTTGAGCCGGACCGTCCCCCCAGACTCCCGCGAGGTGGCCACACCTAACTTGTTGAGCAGAACCTCCATACTCCGCACGTCGGCCAGGTCGGGCACGTTGTGCAGAACAACCTCCCCCTCGCACAGAATCGACGCAGCCATGATCGGCAACGCCGCATTCTTCGAACCGCTGATCTCAACCGTCCCGCGAAGGCGCTTGCCTCCGGCGATCTGAAAGTAGTCCACGAATCCGTCCCTCGTATGCCGTCCGCCGCGGCGGGATAGGCCCGCTTCCGTCAAACCAGCCCAGTCGGTCCCACCCGACTATCCCAGGGGCATCCCCCCCATGCCTCCATGCCCCGCACACCGCTACCCCACAAAAGGCTATCATCCTCGCAACAACACGGCCTGACAAGACCGGCCCCCGCTGTCGAAAGAACGACTCGCCCCCAAACGCAGCGTCTCCAACAGCCAGCCCCGGGCAACCGGGGCGGCACGCGCCAACGAGATCCCCGGCTGGACAACCCAGCCGTACGACACACCGCAGCGACCTGGGCCACCAGTCTCCAGCAACAACCACGAACCGGCCATTTGCCCGCCAGGTCACCCGACGGCACAATACCCGGATGTCTTCCAATACCGCATCCCTGGACCGCCGGGCCAATCCCCAGCTGGCCTTGAGCCTCGACCGGCCCTTCCGCAGGCGGGCCCAATGCCGCTACTTGCTCCATCTGCCTTCCACCTGCCAACCTCAGGGTCACTTCTGGCCACTGATCCTCTACCTGCACGGCGCCGGCGAGCGGGGCGACGACCTCGAAATGGTGAAAAAACATGGCCCCCCCAAACTCATCGCCGCCGGCCGCGATCTGCCCTTCATCGTCCTATCACCCTTGTGCCCCAAGGACCAAACCTGGTACCCCCACCTGCTCACCGAACTCCTCGACGAGGTAGAAGAACACCACAACATCGACAAGGACCGCGTTTACCTCACCGGACTCAGCATGGGCGGATTCGGTGCCTGGGCTCTCGGGATCGAAACCCCGGAACGATTCGCGGCCATCGCCCCGATCTGCGGCGGCGGCCCCCCCTATATCGCCTACCGGCTCAGACGCGTGCCCGTCTGGGCCTTCCACGGCGACCGGGACGAAGTCGTGCCACTGTATGAGTCCCAGCGAATGGTCCAGGCCGTTCAGCGAGCCGGCGGTAATGCCCGCTTGACCGTCTATCCCGGTGTCGGCCATGATGCCTGGACCCGCACCTACGAGGGTCACGAACTGTACGACTGGCTGTTGAGCCACAAGCGAGCGGCCCGAGCCGCGGGCACGTGACCGGCGATCTCGTGATCGGGTCCCGCCCACCGCTCGCCCAATGGCCCTTACTGGCTAGGCCCCATGCCCCGGGCCTCATTCAATAGGAGAAAACCGATGAGACGGGTCACGTATCTCGTGTCTCCCATGATCACCTGGCTGATGCTCTCCGGCTGCGCTGCTTTCGGACAAGGCCCCACCAGCCGCCCGGCCCAAACCGTCCAAACCTTCAAAAAGGAGGTCACCAAAGCGTTCGAGTACCGGTATCTCCTCTATCTGCCCAAGGAATACGGAACTCCTGACAAGAAGTGGCCGTTGGTCCTGTTCCTCCATGGCGCCGGCGAACGCGGCACGCATATCGAGGCCGTCAAACGGCACGGCCCACCCAAGCTCATCGCCGCCGGCCGCGAGTTCCCCTTCATCGTCGCATCCCCCCAGTGCCCGGCCAAGAGATGGTGGGACCCCGCCGCCCTCGACGCCCTGATCGATGAAATCGTCGCCAAGTACGCGGTCGACGAGTCACGCATCTACCTCACCGGCCTGAGCATGGGCGGCTATGGCACCTGGAACCTGGCCTGCCACCACCCAGAGCGGTTCGCGGCCATCGCCCCCATCTGCGGCGGCGGAATCCCCTACCTCGCCCGCGAACAGCTCGCCAAGACGCCTACCTGGGTGTTCCACGGAGCTAAGGACCCCGTGGTCGCACCCAGCGAGTCCACCCGCATGGTCGACATGCTCAAGCAGACCAACCCCAACGTCAAGCTTACCATGTACCCCAACGCCGATCACGACTCCTGGACCCGAACCTACGATAACCCCGAGTTCTACAGTTGGCTCCTCAGCCATAAGCGGTAGGCCGGATCTGACATCATGCTCGCTCGGGCACGGAGAGTTGGCGGCTCTCGCCAAGAGCCAGGTTCGCCTGCCGTATGGGCGGCCGGAACGCCTGCGGTGTTATTCCGGCAGAGGCTCGGCCCAAACCCCCAACCCCCCGTCCGCACCCCCCAAATTGGGTTCGTTTGGCGCAAACAGTCGGCATTCAACCACCGGTCAATCCCGTCTGGCTGATCGCTGACCCCTCAATTGGCTTCGTTCAGTCGAAAAAACGACCGCGATCACGCTCGGAGGCGACCGGCCATCGCACCAATCAAGACCAGCGAACAAGCCACCCGACCATGCCCCGCCGCCTGGCCTCGGGCGCAGCCCACCCAACCAGCGACCGAAAACGGAGTCCGTGGATGGACAAACGGTAGCTCGCCGTCGGGCCCACCGCAGCAACAGACCACGCTCGCCCGCCGGCGCCCTGTATGGTAAGGCACTCCTTTACGTCACAAAATGTGAGCTGGACGATGTCGCCACCGGTCTCAGCCTTCCTTGGAATGACCATCCTGCTCGGCTCCGTCTCCGTCACCGCCCAAGAAACCCAACCCGCAAGGCAGTACTTCGCCCACCCCGTCGCCGAGGATCGCTACGGCGTCATCGCTCCCTGGTTCCGCGGACAGAACGGACAGTGCGACCTCCGCGTCCGCGTCACCGAGGAAACACTCAAACGCTACCCCTGGACCCAGCCCCGGCCGAACGTCAAGGCCGACGTCAAGGACGCGGAACTGTACCGCTACGGCGTCCACGGGAAGGACTTCACCGCCTACTTTGCCGTAGATCCTAAAACCACCTACTGGGCCCGGATCAGGTTCTGCCAGACGGACGCCCCCGCCCAGCCCAACCAGCTGCCACCAGCATCGACATCCAGGACAGAACCGCGGCCGCCGACGTGGATATCGCCGCCAGGGCCGGCGGGCTGGGCCATCCGCTGGACCTCGCCTTCAAGGACATCAGACCAGAACACGGAATCATCGCCATCCGGTTCTGGAACCGCTTCTCCGGCGAGGCCATGGTCCAGGCGATCGAGATCGCTCCGGCCGACGCCACACCCGCCACCCGGCCGGTCTCCACCCAACCGCCCAGGACACCGTGAGCGCCGCAGCCACCACTTGCCCCACCGGGCCTTGTCGCCCCGAACCGTCCGCGGCCTTCGATGAGCCCCGCTCACGGGCTCACGACGATGAAACGCGACAGGGTGTTGTTCGTCTCGCTGGTCTCCACCACGACACCGTCCGCATCCGCCTTCGCAATCAGGTAGTACACCGCCCGGACGCTGACCTGCGGCACGGTCACCGCAAAGGTGCAGGTCGTGGATGCATTCGGACCCAGCTCGGCAATACTGCAGCTTCCGATCTCGACATCGCTCGCGTCAAGCGCCGAATTGGTGGACCAGTACAGCCGGGTGAAGAACGCCTCGGCCGGGCTCGCGGTCGCACCGTTCTTGGTGGTCGCCGTGACCGTGATGGCCTGCCCCGCAACGACGGAGTTCGGGTTGGTCATGGCCGAGATCGTCAGCTCGGCCCCGATCTTGATCGAAGCGTACTTGGTGTTGTTGGACTCGCTGGTCTCGGAAACAACCGCGTCGTCAGCGTCCGCCTTGGCAATCAGATAGTACGAACCGGCGACAATGTCCGAAGTGATGGCCACCGACAGCGAACATGGCGTTGACTGGCCGGCTTGCAGATCGGCCGTGCTGCAGCTGCCGATCTCGGAATCACCCGCGTCGATCGTGGTGTTGGTCGACAGGTACACCCGGGTCACAAACGGGCCCGTGGGACTGCTGGTCACGCCGTTCTTCACCGTCGCCGTGACGGTGATGACCTGACCCATGCCACTGGTACTTGGAGCCGCCAGGGTGGGAATCGTCAGGTCGGCGCCGATCTTGATCGGTGCGTACCTGATGTTGTTGGTCTCGCTGACCTCCGAAAGGACCGCATCACCATCGTCCGTCCTGGCAATCACGTAGTAGGTCGCGGAGGCGGTACCGAGAGGAATGGTCAACGCCGTCTGAAAACTGGTCGACTCGCCGGCCCCCAGGCCGTCTACGCTCCAGCTTGCGATCTCAGTGTCGCCGATCTCCAGCGTGCTGTTGGTCGACCAGTAGAGTCGCGTGAAGAACGGCCCCGCGGGACTCGAGGTCGAGCCGTTCTTGACCGTCGCACTGATCGCGATCGTCTGGCCCGCCCCGCTCGTGCTCGGAACCGTCAGGGCCGAGACGCTCAGGTCCGGGCCGACCTTGATCGACCTGTACCGGGTGTTGTTGGTCTCGCTCGTCTCCGCCACCGCGTCGTCGGCATCCGCCTTCGCGAAGACGTAGTATGTGGCCGGAACGATGTCCGTGGGAATGTCAAGTTGGATAGAGCACGGCGCCCCGGACTGGTTCGCGGCCAGGGCGGCGACCCCGCAGCTGGCGATCTCGGCGTCTCCCCCGTCCAGCGTCGTGTTGGTGGACCAGTAGAACCGCAGGGTCGAGGCCGCAGCCGGGCTCGCGGTCGTGCCGTTCTTGACGATGGCCGTCAGGGTCACCACTTGGCCCGCCCCACTGGTCGACGGACCGGTCAGGGTCGACACCGTCAAGTCCGGGCCGACCTTGACGGTCAGGGTCCTGGTGTTGTTGGCCTCGTTGGTTTCGGTCACGTCGTTGTCCGCGTCGGCCTGGGCAATCACGTAGTAGGTGCCGGTCGCGGTATCGGGGGCAATGGTCGCCGTGACCGTGCCCGAGCTCGACTGACTTGCCTCCAGCGAGGAAATGCTGCAGCTCCCAATCTCGATGTCGTCACCGTCCACGGTGGTATTGGTGGACCAGTAGAGCCGGGTCACCGAGGCCCCGGCCAGCGTGGAGGTCGTGCCGTTCCGGGTCGTGGCGACAAGGCTGATGGTCTGACCCGCGCCGCTGGTGCTCGGGCCGGTCAAGGACTGGACGGTCAGGTCTCCGCTGATCACGGCCACCTCAACCGAGCAGCAGGTGCTGCCCACACACCCTGCCGCCGGATTCGCCGAGCGCGCGTAGTAGATCGTCGTCTGGGTGGGCGCAACCGTGGGCGTGGCCCCCCCCTCGATAGGCGTACCCCCGCAGCTGTCAGTGAACCACTCGACCGTGTCGCTGCCGCCGGGGAGGGCATGGAGGCTCGTCGATTGTCCGGCCAGAACCGCCTCCGAGGCTGCCTGGCAGCCGGTGAGCGGTTGGCAACTCGCGCAATCCACGTGTACCGGAATCGCGATCGCCGGCTGACCCGGATCGTTGCTGTAGATCACCATCGAGCCGTCCATGCCGGACCCCGAGCACTGGGCGCAGGCGGTCACGGAGACCGGCTGGCTGGCTCCGGCCGGGATGCTGAACGCAGCCGCCGGCGACACGTGTGCCCAGGCCGGTGCCTCAATGGCATTGATCTGAACCGGCGACGAGCCGGAATTCCTGATCGTCAGGCAGTGCCCGCCGTCGCGCGCGCATTGCGCCGCGGCAGCCGCATCGATCAGGCCGTAACCGTGGTAGGCGTCGCGCCCCGCGATGTCTTCCTCAGGAGCGCCCACCCGGTCGCGAGCGGTGGATTCGATGCAGCTCCGAATCTGGCTGCCGGTCAGGGCCGGGTTGATGTGCTTGAGCAGGGCCGCGAGGCCGGCCACATGCGGCGTCGCCGCACTGGTGCCGTTGAAGTAGTTGACGTAGGCAGTGTTGGTGAGGTTGCCCAGCGTCAGAATGGAGTCCCACAGGCCAACGTCCCCCTGGCCCGGGGCACAGACATCCAGGGTGGAGCCGTAGTTGCTCCCCCAATACCACCTCGACGGGCGGACGCGGATGCCGTCCTGGTCCACCGCACCCACCTGGATGCAGTAGGGCAGGGCGCTCGGGAAGGTCTGCTCCGCCGGACCATCGTCGTTGCCGGCGGCCGCACACACCACCACGTCGTGGGCTTGAGCGTAGTTGATGGCATCAACTTCTTCAGGGTAGGGATCGGAGTGAGTCCCGCCGAGACTCAGGCTGACCACGCTCGCCCCATGGTCCACACCCCAGTAAATGCCGTCAGTGTAGTTGGCGATGTAGGTGTTGCCGTTCTCCGTGTAGGACCCGTTGACCGGGATGATGGTGACCGGGGCAATCCCGGCCACCAGCAGGCCGTTGCCCCGAATCGATGCCATGATGCCGGCGCAGGCCGTCCCGTGGCCGTCCGGATCGTCGTTGCTGGGGTCGGCGTCCGCAAAGGCGTCTCCGTTGTCGAGATAGACGTCGGTCGGATCGGCGATCCGGCCGGCCAGTTCGGAATGGGTGATGCGCACGCCGCTGTCCACCAGGCAAACGCGAACCGTGCCGAGCGTGTTCCCGCTCACGTCCCAGGCCGCAGGCATGTTGATCATCGGCAGATTCCACATGCGCGGATACAGGGGATCGTTTGGGGTGACCATCGGCCGGCAGACCGGGCTCGGGCTGGCGTAGACGACCTCCGGGTGCCTCATGAGTTCCAGACACAGCGCCCGCAGGTCCGTGCCCGGGACGACCTTGGCATGGAAGATGCCCATCGGGTCGGCGGGCTGGAAAGCGCCGGCCAAAGCGCGGGACACGGCCGCCGAGCGATGAGCGGCCAGCGTCTTGCCACCCGCGAGGGTGGCCGCTTCGGCGCGCAGCTGGGCGTGGGTGTTCAAGGTCCGCAACGCCTTGGCATGACCGGACGCCTGAGGACGCAAGCCCTGAACCGCGATCGGCAACCGTGCCGGCCGGGCGGCCGCCGCGTGGTCCATCCACCGTCCGCGATCGTGCGGCGCGACCGTCATTCGGTCCGCGTGAAGCGCGGCCGCCCTGGCAGTCCTGAAACGGATCGTGATCTGGTCAGGCCGAATCGGTCCCAGAACGGCCTGCGGATTGGACAGATCGAGCGTCCCCTGGGGAGGAACGTCGAGCGCATTCATCGCACCACTCGCGGCAGACGCTCCGCCCGCCGTGCCCGTGCAGTCGATGATCAGAGACGACGGTTGAACCTCCAGATTGCCACTGGCGAAAGCCCACTCGGCGCCGCTCAACGCCCCTAACCCGGCGAACAGCAAGCCTAGCCTGCGGACACAACGAGCGTTGCACGACACGAACCTGAGCCTCTTGAAACCTCTCATGATGTTCTCCGGCATTCGGAAAGCGGACTACGTCGCAGGCGAAACGGAAGTGGCGGCCCTCGCCTGCGTCTCTGCCTTCAAGGCTGACAGCGCCTCTCGGCATCGGGCAACTCACTTACTCCAAATAACATACATGAGAGCCCCGGTCAATTCGTTCCGCGAGAACTCGACGGTTATCGGGCCAGGAACGGCAAATAACCGTCGTTCGCGTCCGCAAGCGGCAGAGCGGTCGGCCTTCAAGGGGAAGGCGGATTGCAGACGGCCTGCCGGCTCTCATCGCCTCTACTCCCATGCAAGCTCCGCGGTCCCATGCAGATAACCGGGAATAGAGCGTTCGGATGGCAACATGGGGCGGCTGATACTCGGGGGGCTGCGTGGATCGCGATGGCCACGAGGGCGTGCCCACGTGCAGCCTGCGAGGCGTCGGCAGTCAACGGATCGATGAGTACACCATGCTGACACTCGGAATCCGGACTTGTCCGAACCGAGCAAGGCGGGCCCGCTTTCGGCATTGGAAAGGTCGAGAGCACGGAGGTACAATGCGTCCCGTTCCCGTGGACGGTCCCCGGGATCCTGTCGCGCCGGGAGGAAGCCGCGAAGCAGGCTGACCGCCTCTGACCGTCGGCAGGAATGGGCCCGATGGAGGGTTGACATGCGTGGCGGTGCATCCTCCTGTCCCCGCCCCTCGGGGTTATCTCGCCGCCTCGCGAAGCCCCCTGTTTCCTTTCCCTACTCCATCCCTCTGGAATCATCATGAAACGTCAAAGCCCCTCCTACAGTCTCACGGTTCGTCTGCGATATCCCGACAAGACCGGTCAACTCGGCCGCATTACCTCCGCCATCGGCGAAGTCGAGGGCATGATCGGCTCGGTTGATCTTGTGGAAGTCCGCAAGGAGATGATCGTCCGCGACATCACCTTCAACGCCCGGGACGTCGAGCACGGCCAGCACATCGTCGATCGGCTTCATGCGATGAACGACGTCGAGGTGCTGCGGGTTTCGGACCGCACCTACCTGCTGCACATCGGTGGGAAGATCCAGGTCCAGCCGAGAATGGCCATCAAGAACCGTGACGATCTCTCGATGGCCTACACGCCCGGGGTCGCACGAGTGTGCCGATCGATCCAGGCCGATCCGAACGCGGCCTTCTCGTTGACCATTCGGCGTAACACGGTGGCCGTCGTCACCGACGGGACGGCGGTGTTGGGCCTGGGCGACATCGGTCCGCTGGCCGCGATGCCAGTGATGGAGGGCAAGGCGATGCTCTTCAAGGAGTTCGGCGGGGTCGATGCCTTTCCGATCTGTCTCGATACCAAGGACGCGGAGAAGATCATCGAGACCGTCACCTACCTTGCTCCGACCTTCGGCGGAATCAACCTGGAAGACATCTCCTCGCCCCGCTGTGTGGAGATCGAGGAACGACTCGCCGGGCGGCTCGACATCCCGGTCTTCCACGACGACCAGCACGGCACCGCGATCGTGGTGCTCGCCGCCCTGCAGAACGCCCTGACCATCGTCCAGAAGCCGATGCCGGACCTCTGCGTCACCGTCTGCGGAGCCGGAGCGGCCGGCCAGGCGATCGTCAAACTGCTCCAGTCGGTGGGCGTCGGTTCGGTGGTCGTCTGCGACCGGCAAGGGGCGTTGAACAGAGATCGCGACACCTCAGGCAACCCCGTCAAAAGGTGGCTGGTGGAGCACACCAACCCGGACCAGGTGAGCGGGTCCATCGGCCAAGCGATGGCGGGCACCGACGTGTTCATCGGCGTCGCCTCCGCCGACCTGATCACCGCCGACGACATCAAGCGTATGGCCCCCCGGCCGATCGTCTTTGCATTGGCCAACCCCGATCCGGAGATCGATCCCGACCTCGCGGCGACCTGTGCGGCGGTCGTGGCTTCCGGCCGTTCGGACTATGCGAACCAGATCAACAACGTGCTCTGCTTTCCGGGGCTGTTCCGAGGCATGCTCGATGTCCGCGCTCGGCGGGTCACGCAGGAGATGAAGATCGCCGCTGCCCGGGCCATTGCTGGTGTAATCTCCCCCCGAGAACTAACGCCCGACTACATCATTCCCAGCGTCTTTGACCGTCGCGTGGCCCCGGTCGTTGCCGAGGCGGTCTCGAAGGCCGCCCAGGAATGCGGCGTGGCCTCACGCGACCGCCGCCCGCCCTACACGCTGCAAGCCGACGGCGGCCACGCGTTCTGAGAAACGCAGGTGGCAGCGACCGGTCGCCGCTCTCTACCGCTTGTCACGGCACTGCTTCCGGTACGTCACGGCGAGCGAGAAGATCATGCATAGGACGGCGACCACGATGACCCAGAAGTCGCCGCCTCGCCTGCCCTGGGTCAGCATGACCGCGGCCATGACGCAGAAAGAGACCAAGCCGATTGCGGCGGAGACGAGAGTCAGCCGTCCCCGCGAACGCCGCATCTCCTCCGGATGCGGCTGACCTTCCCTCACCACGTTCGCCTCTAGCAACGGCTCGCCGCATTCCGGGCATCTCACCTGGGACTCGCCGATCACCGCCTTGTGCCCGGTGAGGTTGTACCCGCACGCCCCACATCGCAGATGATCGGCGATAGCCCTGCGCCGAATCCGCTTCTGCAGCCACAAGCCGAGCAGCAGCGAGCTGCCCAGGAACACGGTCATCAGGGCCATCGCCCCGGCGTTCAGTGTTCGCGCCATGGCCAAGCACACGACGGTATAGGCGGCGACGGTAATGGCCAGCATGAGGAGGAACATCAAGATGGCCTTGGGCTTGGGATTCATGACCACGATCTCAATCAAGAAGAAACTCGACCACTCGTTCGTGCGGATCGGTCGGATCGCGGTGGGCACCCAGATAGCTCCAGCCGCCAGCGGCCTGGAAGGTCTCCACGACCGAGGTCAGTTGCCCGGAGCCGATTTCCGCCAGCAGACGCCCCTGCTGGCGCAGCACGGCCGGGGCCTCGGCCGCCAGCCGGCGGTACATGACCAGCCCGTCGCTGCCGTCCAAGGCCAGGGCGATCTTCGGTTCGTGGTCGCGAATGTGCGGCGGAAGTGTGCGGTACAGCTCCTCGCTGATGTACGGCGGATTGGAGACGACCAGATCGAAGCCGCCTGCCGGGGTGATCTCGGCCGGCAGCGCGGTGCAATCGGCCTCAACCACCTGGACCCGCTCGTCCAGGCCGTGCCGCTCGACGTTCCTTCTCGCGACGGCCGCCGCCTCGCCGGATATGTCCCCGGCCACGACCGATGCGTTCTTGGCGTACTTGGCGATCGCGACGGCCACGCAACCGGAACCGGTACCGACGTCGAGGATTCGCCACGACTGATCCGGCATCTCCCGACACAGGTCGATGGCTCGCTGAACCAGGGCCTCGGTCTCCGGGCGGGGGACGAGCACCGCGGGGGTCACCTCGAATTCAAGCGAGAAGAACTCCCGAAACCCCAGCAGATACGCAATGGGCGTGTGAGCACCGGCACTGCGGACCAGCTCGCGGAACGCTGCCCGCTGCTCCTCGGTCGGCTCCTGGTCGTACCGGGTGTAGAGCTCGATCTTCTTGCAGTTCATCGCCCGGGCGAGGAGCAGCTCGGCAGCCAGCCGCCCGCCCTCGACCTGCTTCTGCTGGAACCACCCCGTCGTCCACTGAAGCAGCCGTCCGACCGTCCAGACTCCCTGCTGTGTCGTAGAAGAGCCGCCCGCCTGGGGGTTCACGTCAGCCATGGCCGCACTATACGACCAGGTGCGGCCTGGGCACAACACCGGCGCCCCGGCTTGTCGCCTGTGTTTCCGGTTCAACCGTTCCCTGCTTGGGCGACTGCACCGTGACAGACTGTGACAAGGATGGCGACGTCGGCCGAAACGACTTCGGTCTTCTGAAGCAATACGTCACAGAATGGCGGAATGGGCGCCAAGGATGTCGCCCGACCGGTGTTCGCCGGCGCGCGGGTGAGCGGCGTCTATTCGGCCGTCCAGGGGAACTTGTGCTTGAAATGGCGGTAGTACAGGCCGATGGCCCGCATCGCGACGATAAAGGCGTAGACATTCAAGGTGGAGGTGACCAGGCTGCCGACGAGGCCCGCCTGGGCGACGTAACGCCTGACCTGCGGGAGTTCGGGGATGATCAGGATGCCCATGGCCACGAGAATGGTGGCACAGATGGCCAGATACGCCACAGGTGCTGCCAAGGGGGTGAGCACCACATGGTGCGGCATGAGGCTGCCCACGCCGCCGCCCAGAGCGACGGTCAGGATGATGGCCGGCCACAAGAGACAACCGAGGACCGCAACCAGCCAGATCACCGCCGGCGGAATTGACAGGGAGTAGTAGTAGTCCAGAAACACGAGAATGAGGGCAGGCATGAACGCCGCCAGGAAAGTGCACAGGAACTCGAGCAGGGGCACGATGAGATCGTCCAGAATGCGTGTGAACCAGACGGTCGGCAGGTCATCTTCACCGGAGGCGGTCTCCCGGATGATCGCGAAGTAGAAGGCACAGAGGAATCCGGCGAGGAGGACATAGGCCGCGAAATGAAGGAACCAGATGAACGGAAGGTAGCCCAGGGCGTCGAGCCCGAACTGAGCCGCGGTGATGACCAGCAAGGTAATGAGGTTCCCCGGGTCGATGAAGAAGGTGAAGGAACCGAGCAGGTCGGCCCAGAAAGGCGACTGCGGCCCGGAGATCTCGTCGTGGAATTCCATCCGTCCGGGCAGGCTGTAGATGCTCTCGGATTCCTCCCGGGGCATGTGGCTTTTCCGGGACTCGTCTTCCTGCTCGCTCTGCTCCTCTTCCGCTTCGGTCGGCGGGACGGATGCTGGCGGCGGCCGACGGATCACGGGGACGTCGCCGGGGACCACGAACACCAGATGGCACGCCTTGCAGCGAGCCTTCTTTCCCGCCGCCGCGTCGGGGAGACGTATGTTCTGACCGCAGGAGCAATGGTAAAAGATGGCCATAGGAGGAATGGTCGGTCGTTGACCCTCAGTCATCGGTCCGTCGTGCCTGCATGCGAAATCGGGCCTTCAGCGAGCAGCGATCAGCAGTCAGCCACGCCTTCGCTCACATTCTTCGCTTTGACCTGGTCCCCCATCTATCACGGCATCTCATTCGAGGGGGTTGATCACGAGTCCGGTCGCCAGCTTGGGATAGAAATACGTACTCTTCTGGGGCATCAGATCGCCCGCTTCGCTGACCGCCTTCAGCTCGGCCATGGTGCACGGTTTGCACAGCAGGGCGATCCCGTGGCACTGCCGGGCCGCGTCGATCGCCTGGTCCGCCGCCTTAAGGTACTGAATCGTGGGGGCCGTCCCGCCGAGTGCTGCCTTGGTCACCAATTCGTCGATCAGGTATCGGTGCAGGTACGCGAGATCGAGCTTGCGCCAGGCCGCACTCCGTTCCGGAGCCAGCGTCGCCAGAACCTCGCGGCGGGTGAATCGGGCGGTATATGCTTGGCCCTTCCCGGTCACGTAGACGCACAGATCGTCGGCCGAATTCCAGGGCAGCAGCTTCTCGGGCTCGTTCACGCCGCCGGCCGGCTTCATCATCAGTCCCTGGGCCAGTGACTCGATCACCCTCGCCGGCGCGACCTTGCCGAAGCCCGACAGCACCCGGTGAGTAGGCATGATCACTGCCCCGGGATCCTCCATGGCGCACAAGCCGATCAGGGTAAAGTGTGCGGGGTGGTCCGCGGGCAGGGCCTGCTCGCCCCGCAGCTGGTCGCGGTAGTTCAGGGCGGTGCCGTACCGATGATGCCCGTCGGCGATGAACACCGGCCGGCGAGCCAGATGCTCGGCCACCGCACGGGCGATCTTGGCGTCCCGCAACACCCACAGCCGATTGACCACTCCCTCCATCGTCGCGGTCACGTCGGCCGGTCGGCTGCGGGGGTCGAGCAGCTTGCTCACCGCGTGATCCGGATCACTATACAGGCCAAAAACCGCCGAGAGCTGGCAGCGGGTGGCCTGCATCAGCTTGAGCCGGTCGGCTTTCGGGCCGCCGAAGGTCTGCTCGTGGGGGAACACCGTTCCGGTCCCGAACGGCTCCAAGCGCATGCGAGCGAAGAACTTGCGGCGTAGGAAGCGCTTGCCGCCGAAGCTGTATTCCTGGTGATACACGTACAGCGCGGGCTGGTCGTCGAGAGCGAGGGTACCGTCCTGCCGCCATTGCTGGAGCGTCCCGGCGGCCTGGGCATAGACCTCATCGGGGCCGGCCTCCTTGGGCGGCACGTGCGGCAGGTCGATGGCCACGATGTTGCGGTCGTGCCCACGCAACAGGGCGGCCTTGTCGTCCGCGCTGAGCACGTCATAGGGCGGAGCGATCAGGCGGTCCCACTGGCCGACGCAACGACTCGGGCTGTAACGCAACGCTCGAAACGGCATGATCTCTGGCACGGTTCGCCCTCGGTACACGGCGACGTCAACTCAACACGGTCAGGCTAACCTGCTTGCAGAGGAGCATCAAGGGGGGGCGAAGACGTCGGGGCGAACACGCCGAATGGAGGATTGGGATGTATGCACCCTGCGGGGATTTCCGGAGCGCATCCGCACTGTCTCCGCTCTCCATGCTCTACGCTCACTTGCCCAGCGTTGCGGTATGCAATGCCGGGGTTATCATGCCCCACGATGAGACGCCGCCCCAGTTTCTTCGACCGCATCGCCGCCTTGGTGGCCGGCAACCACGCCCGGCGGGTTTACGAAGGCCTCCAAGCCGCCACCCGCCGGGCAACGGCCGTACAGGAACAAGTTCTGTTGGCCAAGATTCGCCGCAACGCGGACAGCGACTTCGGCCGCAAGTACCATTTCGATCGCATCCGCTCGGCCGCGGATTTCACCCGCGAGGTGCCTATCCTGCGATACGAGGACTTCCACCCCTACATCGAGCGGGTCAAGGCGGGCGAATGGAGTGCCCTGTTCGGCGGACGGCAGCGCGTGCACATGTTCGCGATGAGCAGTGGCACCACCGAGCAACCCAAGTACATCCCCGTCACCGACGCCTTCCTGAACGAGTACCGCCAGGGGTGGAACGCATTCGGCATCAAAGCCCTGCTCGATCATCCGGTGGCCATGCTCCGCGGTATCGTTCAAGTCAGCTCGCGGATGGATGAAGCCCGCACCCAGACCGGCATCCCCTGCGGCGCGATCACCGGGCTGATGGCCGCCACGCAGAAGTGGCTGGTCCGCAAGTACTACATCACCCCGAGATGCCTGGCTGAGATCGACGATGCCGCCGCCAAGCACTACACCATCATGCGGCTCGCGGTCCCGGCCGACGCCGCCTTTGTCATCACCGCCAGCCCGGCCACCCAGCTCAAGCTCGCCCGCACGGCCGACCACTGCCGCGAGCAGATCATCCGCGACGTTCATGATGGAACGCTCCGCGCCGACCTGCCCGTGCCGTCGAGCGTCCGAGAGGCGCTCCGCCCACGGCTCAAGGCCGATCCCCAAACCGCCCGGCGTCTGGAAGCGATCGTCAGGCAGCACGGGCGGCTGCTGCCCAGGCACTACTGGGATCTCGCCTTTCTCGCCAATTGGACAGGCGGGACCATGGGCCTCTACCTGCAGGAGTTCCCCGAGTATTTCGGCGATGTGCCGGTCCGCGACGTGGGCCTGCTCGCCAGCGAGGGGCGAGTCTCGATCCCGGTGGACGACGGAACGCCGGCCGGCATCCTCGAGGTGACCAGCAACTTCTTCGAGTTCGTACCCCGCGACCGGATGGAGGAGACCTCCCTGCGCGCGTTCCGCAGCCACGAAGTCGAGGTCGGCCAGGAGTATTTCGTCCTGCTGACCACGTCGTCCGGGCTGTACCGCTACGACCTCGGCGATCTAGTCCGCGTGGTCGGTTTTGCCGGACAGGCTCCGATCATCGAGTTCCTCAACAAGGGCGCCCATATCTCGTCGATGGCTGGTGAGAAGCTGACCGAACACCAGGTCATCCTGGCGATGGAGAAGGCGACGACCGCACTGGGGCTGCCGATCGCGAGCTTCGTTCTTGCTCCGCAGTGGGCCGACCCGCCGTACTACCTTCTCCATGTGGAGCCTCACTCGCACCCAACGGCCGTGGCGGGGGAAGCGCAGCCCACTGGCCACACCGCTGGGGCCGCCCCGGCCGACTGGCTGGACCGGCTGGCGAACGTGCTCGACGCCCAGCTCCACGCGGTCAACGTGGAGTACGCCGGCAAGCGGCAGAGCGCCCGCCTGGCTCCGGTTCGAAGCCACCTCCTGCGGCCGGGCGTGTTGGCTGAGCTGGACCGCTGCGAGGCCGACCGGTACCGCAAAGGCAACGAGCAGTACAAGCACCGCTATCTCTATGTTCGACCGGGTGAAGATGCCGCGTTCTCGGGATGAGAAGGCCGCCGTCCGGGACGGGGCGAAAGAGCCTGCCATTCGATTTGACAGCTCTCCAGACTTGGTGTAGGTTTGCGTGTCTCGACTGCGGGGTGGAGCAGTTGGTAGCTCGCGAGGCTCATAACCTCGAGGTCACTGGTTCGAGTCCAGTCCCCGCTAATGGGCGTAAGCCCAGCCGAATGCGCGACTTACGCGTACCTGCCTGAGTCGGGCAGTGCGACCCTGAGAGCCCCACAAACCGGTAGTCTACCGGATTGGGCTCATGGAGGCTGCACATGCCCGCCAATAACCCAAGCTATCGCCACCACAAACCGTCCGGTCAAGCCATCGTTACCATCGATGGAAAGGACTTCTATCTCCGGCCATATGACACGCCCGAAAGCCAGTCGAAATATGATCGCCTGATCGCCATGTGGCTTGCGGGGGGACGGTGCTTGCCTGAAGGGAAGGACGGTATGCCCCATCTTACGGTCGACCAGTTGATCGCCGCTTACTGGAAGGTCACGCAGGCGCGTGACACAGCCCGCCAAATCATCGAGGAGTTCGAGGAGGTGCTGAGCTACCACCGCATCACGGTGCCCTCGGATGATGCGCAGCGGGCGACGACTCAAGTGCCCCTCTGCATGCCTGAGTGGGACAAACTGCGGGATGGGATTGTCCGGCTGCTGCGGCGGGAAACGACGGTTGGGAAGAGGTGATCGGTATGATCATCGACTTCGTCATCATCGGCGACAACGGCAGATACTGGAGCCCGGGGAGCAGGGCATGGCAGGTGAAGCCGGCGGGCACTGCCCAGGATTGAGCAGTACCCTTGGCACGGAGGTTGAGAACGTGGTTCAGGTGATACAGGTGGTCTCCCGGCGAGAACTCGAGAGGAGGATTCGCCAGGCTGTCCGGGAGCAACGGGCATCGGAGCGGAGGTTCCGAAAAGCGTGGCGTAAGATGGCCGGCGAGAGCACGTGGCGGGATCGGTTGGTGGAGTGGATGTGAAGACGGGGCTGATGGCCTGGTCGACATCACTGTCGCAGCCTGCATCCAGTCCTTCCAGGTGAGGCCTGGCCGCGATGGCTAACGAGGTTGCGGTGGCCAATTCACTTCACGCAGTTCGGATCGGCCGGCTTGTTCGCCCCGCTCCAACACCGCTGAAAGACACCGAAGTCGGACTGGTCGACGTCGTTGTCGTGATCGAAGTCGGCGGCGACGACGCCTTGGCCGTCCGGCAGAAGCGCACAACCAGATCTATATGGCATGGCCGGGCCGCTGGCACACGCCTCGAGCATAACGAGGTCCGTTCGGTCCACACGGCAGTCGTGGTTCAAGTCAGCATAGTTGACCCCGCGCCAGGTCGTCCAATCGATGCAAAACGAGAGAAAAGGCCATTCCGGGTAAGGCACAATGATAAACTCGCCTGCCATCAACTCGCTTTCATAGACGGCCAGACTGCGCACCGGCATGTTCCAACTGTCGAGTGCCCGCCACTGTCTACCGTTCCAGCGGGCAAATCCCCGTGCCTCCGCACCTCCAGCTGCGCTGAACCCCCCGCTGGCGATCAGCTCACAGTTGTACACCGTCAGGGCATAGACCGGGCCGTTCAGCCCGTTTCCCAGGGGCCTCCACGTCGAGCCGTCCCAGCTCGCGATGTTGCATGCCTCCTCGCTGCCGGCGAAGGCAAAGGCTCCCCCCGCGATCAACTCGCCGTTGTAGACGGTGAGAGCACTTATCTGACACAATTGGCAATGCTCACTGCTCAGACCGCTTCCCAAGGGTACCCAGTTCGCGCCATCCCATCGCGCAACACCGGGAGCCTTGGAGGGCTCAGGAGAATTGAGATTGATGAACTGATTTCCCCCTGCGATCAACTCACCCTTGTAGACTGTCAGGGTGGTAACCCCCCATACAGTACCCCCTAGTATGCTCCCTAATCGCTCCCACGTCGGACCGCTCCAACGGGCGACGCAGTACGGCTCTGCGCCACCGGTGGGCCCGAAAAAAAAGCCCCCGGCGATCAGCTCCCCGTTGTATACCGTCAAGGCATCCACCGAGCCGCGCACCTCGCCGCTGAGCGGTTTCCAGGTTGAGCCATCCCAATAAGCATCCCCCGAGATCAGCTGGCCATCATAGACACCAAGGGCGCCCGTGTGCGACTCGCCACCATCCATCGCTCTCCAATTCCCCCAGCCACCATAAGCCCACAAAGCAGCAAAAGGACGATCAAAAAAACCATCTTGAAAGGCAAACCTCAGCACTAGGAGTGGCGGCTGGGGCCCGGGGCCGTCCGGGTCCCAAACTGTGCTTGCATCAACCACACCCGAGCCGTTTTCGCGATAGACTTGTAGGGGCAGACACTCGCCGCCACCGTAGCGCGTCTCCCAGTCTCCACACTGTCCATGGGACGACGCTTCCATTCCCAGCATAAGGATAACCAGCAAACCCTCCGTCCATTGCACCATGGGTGACCTCCTCAGCTCTCAACGCCGCCAGTATCCACAGACCCGAAGTCAACATGCACATCTCCCGGCTAACTCACCAACTCGGCCGGCGTGCCTTCTTTCACTCCAAGCAATGGGAATCAGCGAGTTGGCCGTGGCCGTCTGCATACGCCGGGTTTCGAAAGCTCCCGCCAGCAACGGCGCAGTTGGGCCTGTTCCTCGGCCAGCAACTGAGTCTCGCGGGCGGTCTCTGTCCGCATGTCCATGTCTCGTAACACCCTTCTGGCCCTCGCTGTGAGTTCCGGTCTGATGCCGAATGTGAGAAGCTCAGCAATGTGACCCACTCTCACAGCCACGGGCATCCTGAGCGCCACGCCTTCGAACCGACTACCAGCACCGGCCCGAGCGATGCTGTTTTCGACCGCCATTCACACAGGCAGGTCTGTTTCGGCCGCTACGGTGCAGCGCAGTCCGGGTCGGCTGGCTTGTCTGAGCCGCTGTAGCACCGCTGGAAGATACCGAAGTCGGATTGGTCGACGTCGCCGTCTCCGTCGAGGTCGGCGTCCTGGCAGGTTGTCGCCTGGAGCAGGGGAACCTGCGGCCCACTGACGCAGTCCGCCAGATGCCTGTAATCGTCCATGTCTACGTCCTTGTCCCCATTGAAGTCGGCCGGGCAACCTCGCGGGCAAACCAGCTCCGCCTTGAAGGCCGGGCATTGCTTGATCTGCACGGTCTGTCGGCCGCTCAGACCCGTGAAGGCGATTTTGGCTTCGCCCTTGCAGTCCATGGTCGCCAACTTCTGCTCGCCGTTCCTGTCGATGGTCAACGTCGTATCCTTCGGCAGGTTGGACCGGACTGTGGCCACCAGCTTAGGATTGGCTGGATCGGACTCCTCGTCACACTGGACGTCGAACGAGGTGATCTCCCAGCAGGCCGCCTCAGATTGATCCTGAACGACGACGGACTTGTCGGGACACTCTGCAATGGAGACGGTCTGCGTCAGTTCCCGGCGGTCGAGCATCACAGAACCGGAACCTTGACTGTCCAGGGTCATGTACTCCTGCTGGCCGTTACTGAGAATGCTCAGTATCGTGCCCGATGGTAACGTCGAGGTAACCGTCGCCGTGATCTGGCTGCCGGTGATCGTCGCCGACAGGTTGATCTGGTCGCACTTCACCGCCTGGCAGCCGGTGTGATCCACCACAAAGCACGCGGGCGTACCCGGGCAGTCATCCTGGCTGTCCGGAACACCGTCGTCATCCGAATCCGGGCTGGCCGTGGCTGAGGCAGGCATGAACAAGGCCGAGACCGGCAAGGCCAGATCGCACTGCGGACAGCCGGCGATCTTCTGGGCAGTGATCCGGGTCACCGTGGCCGGTGGCAGTACCCATGGCGTGGCCGGCGACACCTCTGCCAAGGACGGAGTGGTGAAGATACGATCCACCGAGGTGGGCAACCATTCTTCCTTCTCGAAGGTCGGGGCGCTGTAGCCCATCACGTACAGCTCGCCCCCAGGACCTTCGTCGATCGACGTGATCGCCGAGGCGAATCCGTTGCAGGTTGTCCCGCTACGAGCTTCCGGCATCGGCTGCTGAATCTCGAGCACGCCTGTCAGCTGGAGCCAGGCAGCTTGCTCATTGAGCGCTGGACAAGGGTAGTTGGCATCACCCAACGCGAAGCGATACAGGCGTGTGAGCGGGTCTTGAGGGTTCTTGATCAGGTTCCGGGAATCCATCAAGGAAGTCAGATACAAGGTGCCGGGGTTAGTGGCCGACAGAATAAGCGATGCAGGGCTGCGGGGAGCCTGGTAGTCATCGGGCAGGCCGCAACCGGCGGTAAGATTGGCCCGGCCGAGTTCCGCCCCGGTATTGGCGAACAGGAGCAGCCAGTCGTTCTGGTTGTACTCGGTGGCGGTGAGAAGATAGACTTTGCCCGCGGCATCCACCTCGATCTCACGCATACCGCTGAAGTCGCAGCTGGGCCGACAGGTCGCGCCTGGCGACGGCGTGCAGTTCAGACATGGGTTAGCGGCTTGAGTGGCAGGATCACCTGGGTCGAGGCCGTAGAGCGTCTCCACAGCGAAGCTGCCGCCTGCACCGAGCACCAGCTTGGCTGCGGCCCGGTAGGTGTGCTCGGGAAAGTAAGTGTGGTCAGAGACGGTTCCGGTCGCTGGCACGTTTACCTGGACCGGCACCACGTAGACATACGCCGGACCGGCGTCGCTGCGCTCGAACGCAGCGTCGGACAAGGGAACACCCTGACCGGCGTTGGGATCGATACCCACGCTGACAGTCACGCCAGGACGAGGAGTGTACGCAGCGGCAAGATTTGGACTAACGACCGCCTGGCCGGTGTCGGCATCCAGCAGGCCGTGGATACTGTGGACCACGTACACCTTGCCGTTGCCGTCGCGGACCAGTCGGCTGGCTCCGTGGGTACAATCAGTCGCGCCCGGTGGGCAAACCACTAACTGACCGGCAGTCTTGCAGGTACCGCGCTGGCTGAGGCCGTACAAGCGGTCATCCTGCCGTACCGGGTCGTCGGGCTTGCCCAGGACGATCAGTGAGTCCGTCGGCAGTTGCGTCAGCTTTCGCGATACCGCGGCCACACGAACCTTGTCCGCCGGTCCCGCGGAAGGACTTACGCACGAGACCGATCCGCAGGACGAACCGTCTCCCTTGTACGCGCCTCCTGCGGTCAGGCAATCGCCTTCAGTCCCTTCTGCACATGTGCCATCTTTGCAGCAGGCGCCAGTCTTCCGATTCGAGCAGAAGTTGAAACTTGAGTTGGCTATCATCTCCCAAGCAGCCACATCGCCCAGGCTCAGGTAGCCGTCGTCGCTGAGGTCCAGGCAGAACTTGCCGAACGGCACCGCTTGACCTGTCTCCGCCAAAAGAACCAGCAAGTCGAAGATCGTCGCCGTCGAATCCTTATCGAAGGTCGAACACACCGTCTGGCAGTAGACCCGCGGATCAAAATCGTCGATCCAGACCGTCGCCGACAGCGGCTCGTTCGCGCCATCCTGCCCGCCCACCAGCTCCAATTCGACGAATGTGCCCTTGATGAAATCGAGGTCGTAAGCCTGGCCATCGAGATCCACGCCTCGTCGCGGGAAGCGACCGGTGAAGAACGCGAGAGCAGTACTTCCTACGCCGCCCGGTTGACCTGCCGGCGGCGGGTATAGCTCGGCGATCTTGACGTTCTCCTTGCTTACCTCCGAGTTGCTGCTGAGATACACGTTGATCTTCGTTCCCGGTGACACCTCACAGAACAGGTACTTGAAGAAGACTACGAGCGTCGGCTCGCTCATCTTGGCAAAGGAGGCCTTGGCGGCCACCGAGCGCGTCGGTATCTTCAGCGGCAGTCCGGTGGTCATATCCACCTTTCTCGTGGTCATGGCCATGACCCCGCTACCCGTGAAGTTGCCAGCCTCCTCCTTGGGCATACGCCGGACTTCACCGCCCCTGCATTGGGTCGGATCGGGACCACCGCAACTGCCGGTGCACAGGCAATTGGGCTTCGGATCGGCAGCATCCACGTTCCGGAATCGCACCCGCGGAACGTTATAGAATTCCGTGTCGTCTTCCATCGTGACGATGCCCAGCGAAAAGCCCAGCAGAGGCCAATCCACGATGCGGGCGCCGTTGTTGAAGTAGCCGGGCTTCTGCGGGTCCGGTCGCAACGGCTGGCCGCCAGGGTCTGTCAGATTGCGGTAGTAGAGCTTCTGCAAGCCGGTGTTCAAGGTCGCCCCATCTGCCACTACAAGATCCTTGACATACAGAACTTCGGAAGGATCAGGGTTATCCTGGTCCAAATACCTGTCCTGGAAGTTGAAGCGGTTGGTCAGGTTCAGCTTGGCACCGCTGGTGCACTTAGGCTCCCGGACCAGTTCCAGTCGCTCCAGCGTCCAAGACTGCGGGCTGAACTCCGGAACGCCGTCTATCTGGTACGGACCGGAGCCTGCCGAAGGATTGGTCACGTCCTTACCGCGGCATTCGAACAGCCCTCCGCGCTCCAGGCCCTGGCCCTCAGTGACGGTGACACACAGCCAGTTGCAGCCGATCTGATTCTGATCAAACAACCGTGGGTCAAAATCCAGATAGCGGTCGCCGTAAGCGTGGATCACGTTGCCGCTCACCTGCACGGATCCTTCAACAAAGAACTGGCCGACGGGCGTGCCTGCTTCCGCCACGATTACACTGTTGTAGATCTCCGCGCTATCGTTGAAACTCCCTCGAGTAATGGTAATCCGGGTGTTCTGAATCTTGGCTGAGTCCTTGGCGATGAGAGACCCATGACTCGTTAGAGAACCACGGCACAAATCCACACCAGCGGTCCCCGCCGCGTCGCAGACGTGCTCCGGCGGAGTGCAGCCGCCGGTGGATTGGCACCCAGGGGCGAGCAGGTCAATAGTCGCCTGATCCTGTACGTACAGCGCCGCGGCCTCCTCCACTGTGAGCCGTCCGTTGCCGATTATCTCGGAGGAATTCCCCAGGAGTAGCGAACTGTCTACGGTGACCGAGTTGTCCGATCCCAAATAAATAACACTATTCGCGACTATCGCGCCGCTGATTTTATCTACCGTGCTATTGTGCATCGCCAGCGAGGTTGAGTCCAAGTAGAGACCGCCACCCTCCCTTGCTAAGTTCTGGCTGAAAGCACAGTTGGTCAGTATCGTTGGACCAGGCCCATTGTACATTCCTCCACCAACCGACTGAGCGACGACATCGGCTCCAGCTACGTTGTCTGCAAAGGTGCAGTACTCTAGTGTTGCGCTGCCAGCATTGTATAACCCTCCACCAGCAGAGAAAGCCGAGTTCTCGATCGTCCAGTTTCCATTAAAGGTGCAGGCGGTTAACATCGCACTTCCCTGGCTGTACATTCCGCCGCCGTAGGACGTCATATGAGTGGCTGTATTCCTGGAAAACGTGCAGCGTCTCAGTACCGGGCTACCGCGACTATATAGCCCGCCGCCCTGCCCCCCCGAGTTACTCTCGAAAACACAGTCGGTCAACGTAGGGCTACCTGCCTCGCTGGACATTCCTCCGCCCGCAGCCTCGCCATCTGCAACATTGCTAAAGAAGGCGCAGTCGGTCAACGCTGGGTTGCCAGATGCGTTGTACATTCCACCGCCCTCCCCGTCACGTGCATGGTTGCCAGTAAACGTGCAGGCGACTAGCGTCGGACTTCCGGAGCCGTTGTGAAAGCCCCCCCCGTAAACACCATAAAGACCTTGGCCATTCCGATCAAAAGTGCAGTTGCGCAACACTGGTTTCCCAGAATCATTGTACATCCCACCACCCCGCCACGATGTGTTTTCGTTGCATAGGCAGTCCGTCAACACTGGGTTACCAGATCCGTTGTACATTCCACCACCCTGCCCAGGCCCCACGTTGTTGCTGATGAACATGCACTGCATGAGCTCCGGGTTACCGGAGTCGTTATAGACCCCTCCACCAGTAGCGCCGTCGACCCCGTTGGCGATGAATGTGCAAGCCACTAACGTCGGGCTGGATGATTGAATGTGGAGTCCGCCACCACCCCCATTGAAATCAGGCAAGTTGCCGGCGAAAACACAGCCGGTCGCACTCAAGCTGCAAGACAATACGTACACGCCGCCACCACGAATAGCCTGGTTCTCGCTGAACGTGCATCCATCGAGAACCACAGAACCGAACTCGCAGAACAGTCCGCCGCCTTCTGCGGCGAAGTTGCCCACAACCATGCATTTTCTGATCATGACGGTGCTTGATCCGCAGTACAGGCCGGCGCCATCTGGAGCACAACCGTGTGTTATGGTCACGCCTTCGATGGCAGCTCCAGGTTCAGGAATTGACTGGAGGATGAAGCCGCGGCGCCAGCCCTGGGTTGTCCCCTGACAGTCGATCACTGTTCCGGCAACAACGGTCGGGTTCTCAGGTCTAGTGCTACGCACGGTGATTGCTTTGCCCTTGAAGTCGATGTCGCGATTCCCCTCTCCCGTGTACGTTCCCGGGCTGAGCACGATCTCGTCGCCAGCGTTAGCGGCGTCGATGGCGGATTGAATGGTGCAGTAGATTGAGCCTGTTCTGAGATTCATGACAGATGGCTGTTCAGGTGTGCAAGAGCTCTCCTCGAAACACGCGAAGTGGAACGTCCTGTCGTAGCTGGTTGTCCAGCTCTGGGCCGTGAAGTCGTCCTCCATGGCGTACGCCTCGAACTCGAGTGGCTCGCCGGACTCGACGGTTACCTCCGCCAACTGAGTCTGAGGTCCCACCTCCGTGAGGAGCACCCCGTTTCTCTTGATTCTGAAGTAGTAGTCCTCGGCATTGCCGATGGGGCTGCCCGTAATCGACACGCTGAGTTGCAGGGCCACCCACGATCCGGCGGGGTATTGGGTCGGTGTCCAGATACCCGTGATCCTGCCATACGCCTGGCCGCAGGAGAACTGCGGGTAGTCCGGCGGCGCGTCCCATTCTCCGTCGGCCCCAAACAGCTTGATCTTGGGATTCAGATCGGGACAGCCGGGAGGAATCACCTCGGCAGACTGAAAGCCCGTATCGCCAACCCAGCCCTGCGTGTAGGCCGGTCCGTTCTGAACGGTCTGGGGCTGAAGCCAATCTCCATCCACCGTCGCCGACCAGGTGCACTGGGCCAGGACCACATCATAACTCATCAGGAGCATCGCTAGAAAGGCGGGGATCAGCAAGATCCTCTCTTCTTTCAACCTTCCCATCGTCTTTTCTCCGTCGATCAGTTACTCACCAACTGCAAGAAAGAGCTCAGTCCGGTCACGATCGGCTTCCATTTCCTCACAAACGTGCCAGTTCGCGGGTCTCGTGATCCGTCCCACATCGCGCACGCCCATTTGCCTTCACCTTGCACAGGAGCGATCCGCCGCAAAGCCTGCTCTGCTGCGGCATCGCTGGAGCAGGCCGAAGTCGATCTGATCGACATCGTTATCGGTCGACCCGTGGTTAGCATCCGCCAAATCATGGGAGCTTTGCCTCCGTCTGATACTCACATACCGGCGGAATCAGATCAGCGAACGGAATGAGCGTGTACTGATCGTCCACATGAATGCCCTTACGGATTTTCACGAGCCGCACGTGGCCGTCCATGAAGGCGATGTTGTGAAAACCGGCCGGCGTATGCCAGTTGACCTGATCGGCTGACTCGTAGCTTCGCTCCCAGGCGTTGTACCAACCCAGATCGCCCACGAGCAGAAGCCGTGATTCACCCTTGATCTGCGACAGGGATAGGTCGGCCGCTCGCTCGAACACCCGCTTGAGAACGTCGCCGCAGGGATCTCCCGGCGGAACCTGCAAACCGGGCGGGCCGGGTGGACCGACCAAGATATGGTTCATGTGGTAGCTGTTGCCTCGGTAATCGTAACTCGTGGGCAGCTCACGGCCGAAGCCGACGTCGAACGGACAGCGGAACAACTCGGCTCCCGACCAGACCACCGGCGGAAGGCCCACATAGCGGTTAAGCGGCCTGGGGCCCTGGTAGGCTGCAATCGCTCCCTGCTTGCCGCCAAAGTTCGCCTGCACATTGTCCGTGGCCTTGACCGATTTCAGGAATTTGCCCTTCGAATCACCCAGATAGGCATGCCAGCCCTTGGCAATGGTAGCCAGATTCGTCTGACATAGGAGCTGCTTGCTTTGTCGACGGGCCGCGGCCAGGGTCGGCATCAGCACAGCGATCAAAAGGGCAATGATCGCGACGACTACGAGTATCTCGAGCAAGGAGAATCCCTTCACGCTGCGAAGGCAGCCAGGCACGCCCCGAACCGGCGACACACCGCGACGTGTCTCGCGACCTCGATATGGCGGATATGCGGACAATGAGAGCATCGTCCACATAGGGTGGCCTCCACTACGGCTTCAAACGACGATCGATCTCCTCCAAACGCGATTGAACCAGGGGCAACAGATACCCCTTGTACCGCTCGGCGTACTGCTCGAAAGCCGTCCTGGCCTGGGCCCATCGCCCGGCCTTCATGTGCCGCTCTCCCACAGCGAAAAGCACGAGGGACTCTCCAATCTGCGGAGCCTGAGCCCGGAGATCCTCAACCGAACGCGACTCGTCCAGTAGAAACTCCGTCACCGCGTATTCGGGCGAATCTTTCGGCATCGATCCCTGGATCGCCTCGGCGGCATCTTTCCGGCCAGCATGCCACTCCAGTAGAAAGTAGCCCAACTCGTCCTGATGAGCTTTGGCGGTGTACTGGGCGACCTGGTGTTGCAGGTCGTCGATGTGGACGGCAAAGCCCCGGTTGATCTCGCTCAGGTGGGCCTCCGATGCTTGGGTTCGTCGTAGCAGTTGAAACGATATCAGCCCGAACCCGAGCATGGACAGCACGAGCGCTACAATCACGGATGTGTGGAAGTAGTGCTTGAAGGCCAGCTTGCGCAGGACGTACCATGAGCTGTCGAACTTGGCCGTCACTGCATCACCGCCAAGCCACGCCTTCAGATCAGATTCCAACTCGCGGGCGGAACCGTATCGACGGTCGGGCTCCTTGGCCATGGCACGCAGAACAATAGCATCCAGCTCCGAGTTGACTCCCCCGGCGAGCTTCGAGGGACGAGGCGGGTCGGTGTCCCGAATGTTGCTGAATGCTTCTGCAACATCGCCGTCGGTTTTGTACGGCACCGTGCCGGTGAGCAGTTCGAAAAGAACCACGCCTAACGAATACACGTCCATCCGCGTGTCGGCCGCATCAGCACCACCCCGGGTCTGCTCCGGCGACATGTACCGCACGGTGCCCATCACCCGGCCCGGCGTAGTGGTGTACTCGGGATGTGTTTCTCGCATCTCATCGCGTACCGCCTTGGCCAGCCCGAAGTCGAGCAGGTACGGCCTCCCCTCGGTGTCCACCAGGATGTTGAGCGGCTTGAGGTCGCGGTGGATAACGCCCCTGCTATGGGCATAGCCAACTGCCTCGCACACCTGGTGGAAAAGACCCACAATCTCCCGGATAGGCAGCCGGCGGTCACGAACGTACTTGTCCAGCGGCTGGCCCTGGATGAAGTCCATCGCAAAGAAGTGACGCTTCTCCGCGACGCCGCTATCGTGAGCGACCACGATATTCGGATGCCGAAGGGACGCGACCAGCTTGATTTCTCGCTCGAACCGCCACTGCGACCTCTCGCTGGCAAACGCGCCTTCGAGCATGACCTTGACAGCCACCTTGCGTTTGGTTGAGAGCTGGATGGCCTCATAGACAACGCCCTGCCCGCCACGGTGCAGTTCGTGAAGAATCGTGTAGCCGGGCAATGAATCGGGCGGGGAAACAGGTTGCGAATGGCCTGCAGCCTGAGGCGACTCAGCATGCTGCTTCCTTAGCTTCTCGATGGCATCGGGCGATAGTAGTACGGTCGAAGGCTTGTCGTTTCCGCGAACCACCGCCAGCAAATCGGCGCCTACCTCTTTCTCGAAGGACTGATTTGCTTGGTACTCGGCCAACGCCTCTTGACAGATGGCACACTCCTGGGCGTGAACTCTCAGTCCGGCCGCCTCCTCCGAATCGAGTCGCCCTGCGATCAGATCCTCAAGCTCTTGCTCCGTCAGGCAGGTACTCATGGCCATCCCTCACCAATCGGCTTCCATCTGACGGTACACTTCTCGCATTCGGGCCAGCACGCGGCGCTTGGCCTTCATCGCTGCGTTGACGGTCATTCCGAGCTGGGCGGCAGCTTCTTCCGAAGACACCTCTCCTGAAGTCATCAGCTCAAAGGCACGGATGGTCTCGGGGCTCATCTCCGGTTTGACCTGGTCCAGGCAGGCCCGCAGCACGGCCTGACGCCACTGGGCTTCCCACAACTTACTCATGCTCGCGTCATCAGGCACATTGAGCAGCAGATCGGTCTTGCTGCCGTCCGGGCTCACGACGTGCTGAGCCGCCCGGCTGCGGAGTACATGTAGGACTTTGTTCCGGGCGAAGCCGAACAACCAGTGCCTGAGCCGGCCACGGCTCCGATCGTACTGACCCTTGCGGTAGGCCTCGGCGAAAGCCAGCAGAGCATCCTGGGCGGCATCTGCGGCGTCTTCCCGGCCGAGCCCCAGTTTCAAACCGAAGGCAATCAACACCGCCAAGTACCGCTGGACGAACTCAGACCAAGCCTTGTCGTTGCGGACATCCTTCAAGTCGTTCAGCAGCATCGTGTTGGTTGTGCTGTCCACGCGACAACTCCCGGCGGCTGAAGCTACCCTCGAATGCCGATATCCTGCCCTGAGATGGCAAGTGCCATTCTACCCATTTCACGTGCCCTTTAACAACGATGAATCAGAAGTCGGGCAACTCACCAAACAAGCCGTCGGCTACAGCCTGAGCGAGATGGCTACACAGCTCGTCCACAGCCGACATCTCGCCGCCAAGCCGCCGGCTACAGTGCGACTGCAACTCGCAGCGCGCTCGAGTCATCAGCCGACGGCATTCGGGTGGGCTCAGGTGCTCATATTCGCGGCCCATCGCGACTTTGAGCAATTCATGCACGCGGTGCAGAGCGTATTGACGAAGAGCGAAATCCACGTGGGAAGAGTTGATCAGTTCGTCCAGCAGCGCCACGCTCCAATCGCACACCATTCGGCAGAGCAGATCGACTCCACGCAAACGGAGCCGTGATGGAGCGTTGTCCAGGACATAATGATGCCCGATGGCCGCCGCGGAAGCTCGCGACGGCTTCATGGCCAGCGTGCTCAGAACAACCTCGGAAGAAACGGGGGCTACCATGGGGTGATCTCCTTCCATCAATGCTTGGTGACGGCTTCTGTCCGTTTGGCCATCGCCTGCTCTTGTTTTCCAGCTACAGGGGTGACAGTTCCGGCGCATCGCTTGATGCTCGGGATCCACGCACCAAACAACCGGCGATCTCGCGACTACCCCGTCCCAATCCACCTTCCGCTGTCCAGTCGGGCTTTGGACTGGACATCTGAGGTCCGTCTTTCGCCGGAGGCTGTTCATATAGGGTGTTTCCGGCAGCGGTCTGGAAACGGCCACAGCTCTCCCTTTCTTCTCGCGGAAAGCACCAATGTGGGGTCTGACCCCGGGCAACCAAGCGGGTCTGTCGTGTTCCAGGCCCCCGATTTCTTCGGCGGAGTATGTTCTCGGCTGAGGTGACTATTTCGCAGTGTACACATACGGCAATCGCCGGTGGCGGAGTATTTCTCTACGCCATGAAGAACAATCCGAACGCGGGGGCCAGCCTCTTCCTTCGCCCGAGAAGAGGCTGGTCGCCGCCGGGCCATCTGGAACATGGGCCGAAGCGCGATTCAGAACGCCAAGGCCTGGGCCAAACCCCTGGGCAAGACTACCGGAGGTTCGGAACAAAGTCATGAACGGCGTGGAGTCGCTTGGCCCGACGTGGCCTGATCGCTCGACCTGGTTGGTGGCGGCGGGAGAGGAATGCCTGAAGTGCCTGCCACGCGGCCGATCACTCCGCCCACGGATTCCACTCGCCCTCTGTTAGTGATGGTGAGTGTACCGCTGGACCGCCACCCGACTCCAAGCTTTCCGTCCTGCTGCCATAGGGAGCCGGAACCGCTGACGACCACCTCGCCTGAGCCGTTGGTCTGTTGGCCAATGATGCCACTGGTTCCGGATGCCGAGCTGCCCTTCTTGCTGGTAACCACGCCACCGTCCATAATCGACAGTGTGCAGGAACCGCTTGCTCCAACCCATAGAACAGCTCGAACCGGTCATGTTGAGCACGCCTCGGGCCATGGTCTCCTTTCCAAGGACCGTCGCCGGCGTGGTGAGCGTGGAGCCTGCCATCGCGTTGAGCACACCTCCATCCGCACGGTGACTGTCAGCGTTAGGCGTCGTCGATGATCGCCTTCTGCCCGAAGCAAGGACGCGACGCGAGCGGGAACTGATGTGTTGACAGCTGGTTACGTCGCACCGCCTTGGCCTTGTGAACGGAAGACCCAAACGACGCTCGGCGACTACTATGGCCTCTCCGTCCGCGCTAACCAGCGTCGATCCTGGCACTTGTCTATGTTGGCTTCTGCGGCGGCCAAGCGGCGGATCCTGGTTTGAGCCCTGGTCAGGTGATTCTGCCCTGGTCCAACCCCCCTTTGGCGGGTCCAGCCTGTTGTAACGTTACAGCCACTTCTGGGGTTTGTTAGGGCTATCTGCGTCTTCCGGTTGCAGGGGTGACCAAATGGAAAAACCACTCAATTCCTTAGGGGAAACGCATTCTTAAGGTCTATTGGTGTATTGCCTCCTCAAGGACTCGAACCTTGAACCCGCTGATTAAGAGTCAGCTGCTCTGCCAATTGAGCTAAGGAGGCGGGGGTTACCCCGTCCGAATGGGGAAGTATAGCCGATCCGGCCGGCGGTCTCAAGGGCCGGCGACGCAGGTTCAGACGAGGGGTGGCACGCCGGGATGATGGACGGCCGGCGCTGGTCGGAGCGCGGTGCTGCGGTTCCCGGCCTGTCCGGCTGGAGTGTCGACCTCCGTCTTCGGACTCCACCGCTCTGGGTGCTTTTGGCTCTGTCAAGGATGGCAGCCCTTCTCGAGAACCGGCGTTTCAGGGGGGCAGTGCCAAGAATGACTCCCTCGAAGACGATGGTGATCCGTGGCCGCGCCCACGGTAGCCGCTACCAGCGGTGTCATCTCCGAGCAGAGTTCTGGGTCGGTATGGATCTCAGGTTGCACCAGCCGCGGCTCACGTCCACCAGGCAGTTCATGATGGAGCGACGAAGGCGATGATGCCCACTCGCCATGGCCTGCGCTTAAGACAGAGTCTCTGCGGACCGGCCCGTCATGATCGGCTTACGACCAGCGACCTCGGTTGACCCTGATCGAGTGGCTCCCCTTGCCCAAATCGTGTTCTTGCGTCAGAGTATTTATGCGTTGTTGTGGCTGGCTCATTTTGTGGAGAGGATCCTCATGCAACCGCTTCAAATCGGCGTATGCTCGTGGTCCCTGGCCATTCCCGATCTCACCCAGGCCCTGGCGACCGTTCGGGACAAGCTCAAGCTCGGCTTGGTGCAGGTCGGGTTCTTCGATGACGGCTATAGGGACATCAACAAGATGGTGGACCTTGTGACGGAGAGCCGTCTAGAAGTCAGCGCCACCTGCGTAGGGTTCGCAGGAGAGGACTACTCGAGTATCCAAAACATAGCGGCCAGCGGTGGATACATTCCCAACAGCTTGTGGGAGGAGCGTCGGGCCAAGACCATTGCCGTGGCCGACATCACGGCCAAGCTGGGCGTCAAGCTGCTGGCGACGCACGTTGGCTTTGTTCCGCATGACCGCAAGGACGCGCAGTATTTGCGCTTGGTGGACCGTCTGAGGGACATTTGTGATGCGCTGGGTGCCCGGGGCGTCACTCTGGTCATGGAGACAGGCCAGGAGCAGGCGGAAGCGCTGATTGACTTCATTGAGGCCGTGGGGTGCAAGAACATCGGCGTGAACTTCGATCCGGCCAACATGATTCTGTACGGTGTGGGTGAGCCGCTTGAGGCGGTAGCTCTGCTGAAGGAGCGGATTATCCATGTTCACATGAAAGACGCCAACTGGTCGGCCAAGCCAGGTCGGGACTGGGGCGCGGAGGTCGTTCTGGGGACCGGCCAAGCGGACATTCCGCGGATTGTGAGCAAGCTGCGTGCCCAGGGCTACCGGGGACCACTGGTGATCGAGCGCGAAGCGGGCAATCAGCGGCTGGTCGACATTCAGGAAGCGGCCCGCCTGCTTGAATCGCTGGTGCGTTAGCGATAAGGTGGCCGATCGGGTCATTGGCACGTCAGGCGGGGAACAGGTCGCTGCAGGAAGGTCTGAGGTCATGGTTCAGGAGCATCCGGCAGTCCAGGAGTCTCCTTCGGGTAACGGCAAGCACATCGCCCCGTACCTCTTCGAACTCTCGTGGGAAGTCTGTTCGCAGGCTGGAGGGATTTACACCGTCTTGCGAAGCAAGGCCCCGGCCGCGATTCGCCGCTGGGGCGATCACTACTTCCTGATCGGGCCGTACCGGGAGCACACCGCCGCGGTCGAGTTTGAGCTGGAGACTCCGGACGGCCCGGTGGCTCAAGTGCTCGAGAAGCTCCGCGAGCGGGGGGTGGTTTTCCATCATGGGCGTTGGCTGATCACCGGCCGGCCGCACGTCCTGCTCGCGGACCTGCGGGGCATGCACGATCGGCTCGGCGAGATGAAGTACTACCTCTGGAAGGACCTCGGAATCGGCACACCCGACAACGACTCGGAGCTGAACGACCTGATCGTTTTTGGCTTCATGGTGGCCGAGCTGCTTCAAGCCGTCCACGAGGCTCTGGGCGATTACCCGATGCTCGCCCACTTCCACGAGTGGCAGGCGGCGGTGGCCCTGCCTCTGCTCAAGCGCCGCAAGGTCGAGTTTCCGACCGTATTCACCACCCACGCGACGCTGGTTGGCCGCAGCCTCAGTGCCGCCAACGCCAACCTGTACGATCATCTCCACGAGATCGATGGTGCCGCGGTGGCTTACGAGCACGGCTTCAGCCACCGCTACAACATTGAACGGGCCGCGGCCCACTCCGCCGACGTATTCACCACCGTGTCGGGCATCACCGCCATGGAGGCCAAGCAGTTTCTCGGCCGCCAGCCGGAGGTGCTTGTGCCGAACGGCCTCAACGTGGAGCGGTTCTCTGCGCCCTACGAGTTCCAGAATCTGCATCGCAAGTGCAAGCAGCTCATCCATGAGTTCGTGATGGGCCATTTCTTCTCCAGCTACACGTTTGATCTCGACCGGACACTGTATCTCTTCTCTGCCGGCCGCTACGAGTACCGCAACAAGGGCTTCGACATGTTCATCGAGGCCCTGTTTCAGCTCAACCAGTGGCTCAAGAGCGAGCCGTCGGAAGTGACGGTGGTGGCGTTCCTCATCGCTCCGGCCTCTTACCGGGCGCTCAACGTGGACACGCTGAACCGCCAGGCGATGTTCCACGAACTCCGCGATACCTGCGAGTCGATCCAGGAGGACATGGGTCACCGCCTGTTTCAGACCGTGGCCCAGGGCCGCATGCCCACCCTGGACGATCTTCTGGACGAGTACGCTCGCGTGCGGGTCAAGCGAATGATGCATGCCTGGCGGAAGTACGCCCAGCCGACGATCGTGACCCATGACCTCTGGGACGACGGTAACGACGCGATTCTGCGGCACCTACGGCATCGCCATCTGCTGAACGCGGCCGACGACCCGGTCAAGGTGGTGTTCCACCCGGAATTCATCACCTCGACCAGCCCTGTCCTCGGCCTGGAATACGATCAGTTTGTCCGCGGCTGTAATCTTGGGGTGTTTCCTTCGTACTACGAACCATGGGGCTATACGCCGATGGAATGTGTCGTCCGGGGCATCCCGACCATCACCAGCGATCTGAGCGGCTTTGGGGCCTACGTGATGAGCCACTTCCCGGACCACGACGAGAATGGGATCTTCGTCGCCCGCCGGCGGGGCCAGCCGTTTCACGAGACGGTAAGTCAGATCACCGCCTGGCTGCACGGCTTCACCCAGATGGGCCGGCGGGACCGCATTCAGCTTCGCAACCGAGTCGAGACGTACGCCACCCACTTCGACTGGAGCGAGATGGGCCGGTACTACCGCGTCGCTCGCCGCTGGGCCTTCCAGAAGCACTATCCACAGCTGGACATCCTGCCGGTCGAGGTGACCCAGGTCCCAGAGGTGAGCCCGCGGTCCAAAACCGGTTCGCGGGTCAGCAAGGCCAAGCGTGGTCGTGGATCCAAGGGCGAATCACGGAAGCTGTAGCCGCCAGTCGGCCGATCTGGGCGATGCCTGAACCGCCCACAGGGGTGGAGATGCCGTCATGTTCGCGAGAGTGACCAACGGACTGTCATTGGCCCGGGCCAGTTGGGAAGTCCTCAAGCTCGACAAGGAACTGCTGGTTTTTCCGCTTCTCAGCGGTATCGCTTGCCTGATGGTCGTAGCCAGTTTTGCCGTTCCACTCATCGGCAGCGACTACGTGCAGACCATCGTGGACGACGAGTCCGTTCGTGCCGAGGTGCGATCCGATCCGCTGCTGTGGGTGGTGCTGTTCGCGTTCTACTTCGCCAACTACTTCGTGATCGTGTTCTTCAACTCGGCCCTGGTCGGCTGCGCGATGATTCGGTTCCAAGGCGCCGATCCCACGGTGGCGGACGGCTTCCGGATCGCCTTTGCCCGGCTTCCTCAGATCGCCTCCTGGGCACTAGTCAGCGCGACGGTGGGTGTGATCCTCAAGGCCATCGAGTCTCGGTCGGAGCGGATCGGGAAATTCGTGGCCGGCCTGTTGGGTATGGCCTGGGGGGTTACCACCTATTTCGTCGTGCCCGTCCTGGTCGTTGAGAAGGTCGGTCCGTTCGAGGCGATCAAGCGAAGCGTCAGCATCCTGCGGCGGGCTTGGGGCGAAGCGCTGGTCTCCAACATCGGCATCGGCCTGGTCGTCTTCTTCGCCACACTGATCTGCTTCATCCCCGGCATCCTGGGCGTGGTGGCAGGCCTCGTTTACGGCCAGATGGTCCTGACGGTGGTGGGGATCGCTGTCAGCGTCGTCCTCGTCATCCTGGTCTCGTTGATTTCGTCCGCTCTTCACGCCGTCATCGTTGGGGCACTCTACCGGTACGCCTCCGACGGGAAGGTGCCGGGTGGGTTCGATTCCGACGCCCTTCGAGGCGCATTCTCCAGCCGCTGACGAGCCTTGACGACGGCATCTTCGTTCATCCGGCTTCGGGTGGCCTGGACCGTGATCGACGCCACCGTGGTCGCGGCGGTGCTCTTTGCCCGGATGCCGGTCGGCAAGGAGTCGAGGTCAGGGGGCCACGAGTGTCGTCGCGTTACCGGCTTGTCGCGTTCTCGATCTTGGTTGCAGCCCTACTACCTTCTGCATATCCTGGCCACTCAATCATGAAAGCAACCTCCTTCTTCTTTGCGTCGTGGCTTTGTGCCGTCTTGTTGTTGGGCTCGTCCGTGCTGGCGGGGAGCGGCGATACGTCTGCCGCTTCGGCTCTGGGGAAACGAGTCGCGATCTCGCCTGGACCGGCCAAGTTCCGGGTCTATGTCGGGACGTACACCGGGCCCAAGAGCAAGGGAATCTACTCGCTGGTCATGGATACAGCCGACGGGAAGCTCAAGCCGGAAGGCCTCGCCGGCGAAGCGGCCAACCCTTCGTATCTGTCCGTGCACCCCAACGGGCGATTCCTCTTTGCGGCGGGCGAGCTGGACGCTTTCGCAGGCAAGCGGACCGGCGCGGTCAGTGCTTTCTCCATTGCGGCCGACTCCGGCAAGCTGAACCTGCTTAACCAACAGCCCTCCGGCGGGCGCGGGCCCTGCCATCTGACCGTGGACCGGACGGGCAGGTACGTCCTGGTCGCCAACTATTCGAGCGGCAGTGTGGCCGTGCTCCCCGTCGCCGCCGACGGCATGCTGGGCGAACCGACGGCTACGGTTCAACACCAGGGTTCGGGTCCCAACCGCGGGCGCCAGGAAGGCCCGCATGCCCACTCCATCAACCTCTCTGCCGACGGCCGCTTCGCCGTTGCCGCCGATCTCGGTGTGGACAAGCTCTTCGTGTATCGGTTCGATCCCGCCCGGGGTTCCTTGACCGCCAATGAGCCCCCCGCCGGTTTGGTCGCGCCTGGCTCCGGGCCGCGCCATTTCGCGTTTCACCCCGACGGTCGGCACGCCTACGTGATCAACGAGTTGACCTCGACGGTCGCCGCCTTCGACTACGATCCCAAAGCCGGCACACTCCGCGAGATCCAGACCCTCTCCGCACTGCCCGCCGGCTGGTCGGGCAGGAGCTTCGCCGCCCACATCCTGGTTCATCCTTCCGGAAGGTCGCTTTATGCCTCTAACCGCGGCCACGACAGCATCGCCGTCTTTGCTGTCGACGAGAAGACGGGCCGGCTGACCGTCGTCGGCCACGAGTCCACCCAGGGCAAGAACCCGCGCAATTTCGGTATTGACCCCTTCGGCGCATGGCTGCTGGCGGCCAATCAGAACTCCGACTCGCTGGTTCTCTTTCGGGTTGACCCCAGGACCGGCCGGCTCGAGGACCGCGGAATCAAGGCCGAAGTTCCCTCGCCGGTCTGCGTGGGCTTCGTGCCGCTTGGTGGTTGAGCGCCTGTCTCACTTGGGAGTGTGGGATAGGCTTCCAGCCTGTCACCTGACCGGCAAGATGCCGTTCCCACACCTTGCGGGACAGGCTCCAAGGACGCTCGGCGGCCAGGTTCTCCACGCCGTCACCCCTTTATCGGGTGACGGCTCTGTGGCCATCCAGGGCCACCTCTCGACGTGGTTCCGCCGCGGCCCTACCGCTCCGTCGAGACCTTCTCCGGTTTGGCGGAATTACCTGACATCGTCACCGGAAGACGGAAGATATCGCCAGCCTGGTTGCAGAAGTACAGCCGCGAGTCGGAAGGCTGACGAGCGTGCCCGTCGGCCCAGAAGCCGTAGAAGTCCGGATTCGCGTTCACTGGCCGGCGAAGGTAGGTGTGATTGTACTTGCTGCCGGTGGTCATCTGGCGAGTCAGCTTCCAACTCTTCCCCTGATCGCGGCTGATCCACATCGCGACTTCTCCACCGGTGTTGAACGCTTGCGGACCGTCCTGGCTGGGGCCAATGATTCGCCACAGGTCCGGCGCCTCGATATAAATCGAACCGGTGTCGTAGTTGTTGTCGGCCAGGATATCCCCGCCGCGAATCTCCCACGCTGAGCCGGTCCAATGGGCCGTGGTCCAATGCCGAGGTCCATTCTTGGGTCCCGATTCGTAGCCCTTGCTGGTCGTGTACAAGATCAGCGGGCGCCCCTCGGCGTCGTGAGTAATGTCCTGGATGTAGACCAGCAGCCCCTGGCTCTCATACTCCTGCACCAGGGCGGGGTTCACGATCTCGGTCAGTGGAAGCTGCAGCGCTTCGCCGCCGGCCGTCCGCCAGGTCTTCCCGAAGTCAGACGATTCCATGTAATAGAGGTTCGTTCGCCAGTTGACGCCCTTGCCTTTGGGGTGATACATGAAGCTGGTGCCGATCCTGCCGCCACCCATCGGCCCACTCACCTGGTAATGTCCTTCTCCGATGCTCGAGAGCAGGCGCCGCTCCGACCAGTTCACGCCGTCGGGGCTGGTGAACATGCAGACCGTGCGGCCGGGGTTGTAGTAGGTGTGCAGAAAGAGGAAGCCGTGTCCTGGCAAGTATGCCGGCTGAGGGTACGAGAAGTTGCCGGTCCAAATCAGTTCGAATTCATCGATGCGGTGAGGCTCCTTGCTGCGTGAGATGTACGACGGGCGCCCCCGGCCATGGCTGCTCGAGAACACCCAGAGGTATCCTCTCTCGTCGATGCTGAGAACGGGATTGTCGTGGGCGTCGGAGGTCTTCTTGTCCAGTAGAATCGTGGGACGGGGCACCGTGCCGGTCTGGTGGTCGTAGAAGGAGACCATGTGGATCAATCGCTGGTTGGAGTCCCTGGTCGTTCCGCCGTAGACAAAGAAGGTCTTCTTGACCGCAGGCGCGTGCCAGGCAAAGGGAAGGTGATTGGCGCAATAGGTGCCCAATCCACCACTGTACTTGTAGACGTACTCGTCGTTAGACGGCTGATTCATGTACCAGATGCCGCGATAGCCGTCATCCTTGCCGTTGATCAGCACCTGCGGCTCGCTTCGCTCGACGCGCGTGGCGGCGGTAACGGACGCAGGCTCGGTCTTCCACGCATCGCCGGCCAGGCTCCCGCCCGTCCATCGCCCGGCCAGATCACGATTCAGGCTGGCGGACGTCTCGCCCCGGGCAACGGCCATGACCTCCTCTCCGCTGAGCACCCGGCGCCAGATGCAAAGATCGTCCATCCGCCCGCTGACAAACCGTTCATGGTCGTCGAGCGAGCCGATGTAGACCTTGCCCGTTCCAAAGTGTATTTGCCCTTTCGCCGGTGTGGTCTTGACCAGCCGGCCGTTCATGAAGACCTGGATCGACTCCCCGTCGTAGGTTCCCGCGTAATGCGTCCACTCGCCGGGCTTCGGTGGCGGGGCGTCGGCGTGAGCGTAGCCGCCGCGCTGATGGCCGATCAACATTCGGACCTGTTTGTCAAACAGATAAAAGGTGAACGACTCGCTGACCGGCCCGCGGTTGAGGAAGACCTGCGATTCCACTGTGGCATCCAGCTTCACCCACGCGGACACGCTCAGGGCTTTCGGCTTGAGTGCCAGAGCCTCAACAGGAACGGCGTAGGCGGTCCGGCCGTTGAACGCGACACCGTCGGCCGGCGGTTTCAGGCCGGATTGCTCGACTCCAACGGCGGGTGTAACGACAGCCAGTATCCATACAATCGCAAACCGGTGACCTGATCGCATGTTTCCATTCCTTCCACCCGGCGGTGGGCAAGCCAAGCCATGTGTCCGCACATGACGGCCTGATCGTCCGGCGCATGCATGCCCTTGTCAACCAACGCAGGCAAATGCTCGAAGAGAAGTCTTGGCGCGCTACGGCAGACAGCTCGGCGTCTGCTGCGGGGTCCAGGCAACGTCCGGCCCGGTGATACACTCCAGGAACGAGGCAACGTCGATTTGGCCGATCGCCCCATTGCCATCGCGGTCGAAGCAGAGGCACTCGGGCAAGATCCACTGTCCTCCGGTGTCGTCGCCCGTAAAACACGCCTGCAACTTGCCGAAGTCGGACTGGTCGACATCGGCGTCTGCGTCTGCATCCGCGAACGGCAACGGGCAGGCGGGGTAGCACGGCTCTTCTCCGGGAGTGGTCGAGGGCAGGATGAAGTCTTTCGGACTCAGGGCCGCGTCCACGATACGGACCTCGTCAATCAAGCCGAAGAAGCCTCGCTCGCCGAGTCCTGTCGCCAGATCGTTGCCGATGACGATTGGGTCGTCGCTGGCGGATGCCAGGGCGACGCCGGTCAGCGCGCCCTCCTCTTGGCCGTCCAGATACCACCGAAGACCCCCGTCGTAAACGAGCGCGAAATGATGCCAGGCACCCGGTTGGATCGGCGTCTGGCCGAACGTCGTGTGCCCGGCCTGGTCCGCACCGAGCCAGTACACCGCAAGGACATTGTGGCCGTTCACGGCGTGAAGCCCGATGGCCAGACGGGAACCGCCGGTCGTTCCGCCTGCTCTCTGGCTGACCAACCGCCGGCCGACCGCCGAGGGCATGGTGATGGGTTGTGTGTCGGCACTGCTGAAGAGACCCTCGAAAGTCAGGTTCGTTCGCAGGTGGCCGGCATTGCCCCGCAGGCAGGTGCTGACCGCCACGCCCTGGCCGTTCGGCCATGAAAGGGCAAAGGAACCGGCCATGGATGCCGGCGCGTCGCCTACGCCTGTCTGGCCGTAGGCGGCGTACGAAGGCTTCGGGGCTCCGGCCGATGTCCCGCATGGCCCGAAAGTGTTGTCGATCGTGCCGTCGGCCCCGGAATCCGGGAGCCCGTGGCTGACCGCGGTTCCCGGCTCCATCTCGAAGCCGGAGCACCAGAGGACGTCGGCCGCCGGCTGTTGACCGCATGAGAGCTCACAGTGGCCGCCGTTGATCAGCAGTTCCGAGGAGTCCAAGGCCCGGTCACTGATTCGGATGTTGTCCAGCAAACCGTAGAAACCGCGGTCGGACGAGCCGTCCAGCCGCAGATTGCCGACGGCCAGCGTGCCGGCTCCCGGTGCAGCCATGTCCGCGTCGAGGATGTCGCCTTCCTGATGGGAATTGAGGAACCAGCGGAGATGCGACCCCTCGCCGATCAGGGCGAAGTAGTACCAAGTGTTGGGTAGCACCGGCGTCGTGCCAAGCTGCATCACGTTGGTGCCGTCGGGCGTCTTGTAGAACACGGCCAGGACGTTGTTGGTGCCGTTTGTGTGCAGCCCGATCGCCAAGCGGGTCGTGCCGTCGGCCGACTGCTTCTGTGTGACCAGACGACGCCCGATGTAAGTTGGGGAGCTGATCGCCGCACTCTCCGGCGTCCTGAAGTACCCTTCGAAGGTGAGTGAGCGGGGGAGGTTGCCCACATCGCTGGCAATTCCGGTGGAGATGCCGTTGGTCCTGCTGTTGGGCATTGAAAGGGCGAACGCGCCGGCACCCGCCGAAGGTGCCGCCCCGACGCCGCTCTGATTGTACGCCGCATACGTCAACGCCTGCGTCCCCGTCGGCCGGCCGAGTGTACCGGTGGAATTGGCGATCCTGGCTGCCGCCTGACCGTGCGTGACCACCGCCGAGCGAGTCTCGAAGGACGACAACCACAGTGGGGGCGCGGAGATTGAGGCACTGAAATCGGTCACCCGTTCCGGGCGGGCCGTATCGCCGTACATGAGCGTGGGGAGGCGCCAGACGTGCGTGCCGGCCCGGTTGCAGAAGTAGAGCCGGGATTGGCTCTTCGCGAGGGGATCGCCGTCGGCCCAGTAGGCGTAGAACGGGTCCTGAACATGGCGGGGCCGGCGAACGTAGGAGTGGTTGTACTGACTTGCGGTGGTCACGTCTCGGGTCTTCGTCCAGCTCTCGCCAAGGTCACGGCTGAGCCAGACGGCGACCTCGCCGCCGGTGCCATACCCTTGCGGCCCGTTCTCGGTCGGGCCCACGATGCGCAGCAGACCACCTTCGATGTAAAGGCTGCCCATGTCGTAGTTGTGATCGGAGCCGGTGATGTGACTGTACACCCACTGTTGCCCCGTCCAGCGAGCCAGGTGCCACGTCCGGGGTTCTCCCGCGGGGCCCGCCGCGTAGTTGCCGGATGTGATGTAGAGGATGCAGGGGTTGCCATTTTCGTCGAGGTTCGTGTCATTGATGTAGCAGAGCCGACTCTGCGCTTGGTAATCCACCAGGAGGGCCGGGTTACTGACCTGGCTCAGTGGCACCGTGACCGGCGTGCCGTTGGCGGTCGTCCAGGTCTGGCCTCGATCGGTGGTCTGGAGGTAGTAGAGATTGGTTCGCTTGTCGACATTGCCGCCCGGGTGGTAGTTGAAAGCAGTCGCGATCTTCCCGTCGCGCTCACAACTGGTCTGATAGTGGCCGCCGAAGCCCGCCATCTTGTGGTGCGGTGACCAGTGGATGCCGTCGCTGCTGGTTGCCCAGTAGAGCTCGCGGCCGGCGGTATACTTGGTGAACGTGTGCAGGAACAGCGGTTGCCCTATTCCATCGTCCAGATACCACGGCTGCGGATATGTGCGTTCGTCGGCGAGTTGGTATTCCCAGGTATCAATCGAGTACGGGTGCGCGCTGCGGTAGACCAAGCCGGGCCGCACCGTACCTCGCCCGCTGATGAAGACCCACAAGTGTCCTTCGCGGTCGATGAGCAGGGCCCCGTTGTCGTGAGGGTCGCTGATGCCGACCTTGTGGTAGACGACCACCGGTCGAGGCACTTCGCAGCTGGTGTGGTCGTAGCTCGAGGCCACGATCAGCAGATCGCCACTCTCATCGTCCACGCCGCCGTAGACAAAGAAGGTCTTGTTCACCGCTGGCGCAAAGATGGCCGTGGGTACGTGGTTGGCCGTGTAGGTACCGAGCCCGCCGGAGTACTTCGGCCCCCACTCGTTGTCCTGGCCGATCGTAAACCAGATGCCCCGGTAGCCGTCCAGTCGGGTGTTGGTCTCGACGCCCCGGGCCGAGTCGGCAACGGGGATGATCGCCACGGCCATCGCGAGGATCAGAACCCGGCGAACGTGCTTCCCGGGTCGCATCCCTGGCACGCCTGCACGTCCGGCGTTTGAGGAGCCGGCTATCCGTCGTTGACGCATGTCAGACGTCCCCCCTGAATCCCATCCGAGCCGGTCCGCACTTCGCCCCGGTGGGAGCCTCCGCGGCACCACACATCTTGGGTCCATTCCGCCCGGCGGCTTCGAGCCAACCGGCTGCCGGGTCATCACGGTGAGCAGTCCGGGGTCAGGTCCGAATTCCAGGAAACCGCCGGGCCGGTCACGCACTTCGCGAACTCCGCGAGATCGGTCGCATCAACCTTGTTGTCGCCGGTCTTGTCCAGGCAGAGACACGGATTCCCCTCGACCAGGACCTCGGCAAAGCAGAGTTGATACTGGCTGAAGTCGATCTGATCCACGTCGCCGTCGTCGTCCATATCGGCGAACGGCCGGTTGCACCATTTGCCCAGACACGGGTCGAGCCCCACGGTCATGAAGTCCGCTGGAGCGATAGCATGGTCGCTGACGACGATCTTATCCAGCAGACCGTAGAAGCCGCGGCCTCCGGTGCCGGTCGTGCGGTCGTTCCCGATGACGATCGCGGCGGAGCCGGGACTTGCCAAGGCCGGAGCCAGAACCTCGCCCTGCAGCTGCCCGTCGAGGTACCAGCGGATGTCCGTGCCGTCGTAAACCAAGGCGAAGTGGTACCAGGTGTTGGGTTGGATCTGAGCCGTGCCTCGCACGGGCGTAACCACGCCGCTGGTGTCGGCCCAAGCCACGGATAGTACGTTGTGGGTCGGAGCGGCATCGTCGTTGGCGGCCAGCCCGATTGCCAGCCGCGACTGGCCTTCAGACGCCGAGCGCATCATGCTGACCAGGCGGCTGCCCACGTGCGACGCCGTGACCGGAGTGGTCCGGAAGGTGTTGAAATAACCCTGGATCGTGACCGCGTTGGCCACATTGCCGGTGTCGCTGGGTACGTTCGTGTTGACCGCCACGTTCGGCAGATCCGGCAGAGACAGTACAAACGAACTGGTGAGCTGGGCGGGATCTATAGTCGCCGGCACCGCCGGAACACCTGTCTGGCCGAAAGCGGTATAGAAGCTCGCGAGAACGCCTGCTGGCGTGCCGTTCGGCGGTCCGACCAGGTTGTCAATGCAGTTCATGGTCTCCGCCGCTTGACCATCGGTCACCGGCTGGCCCTTGCTGGTCTCGAACGTGGACCGCCACAGCAAACCGCTGCCCGTGCCGCCGCCCTTGACCAGCATCTGGTCGGTCGCGAGCACCTTGTCCCAGATCCGGATCTCGTCCAGCAAGCCGTAGAATCCGCGATCGTTGGTCGCCGCCGTGCTCCGGTTATTCGCTAGGACGATCTTGCCCGTCCCGACGCCAACTACGCTTGGGCTGAGTACCTCGCCCTCCTGATTGCCATCCAGATACCAGCGCAGGGCGGTGCTGTCGTATGTCACCGCGAAGTGGTACCACCGGTTCGCTTCGAGGGGTGTTGTTCCATACTCGATGTGGTTGATGACCCCTGTGGCTGTTCCGTCTGACTCCGCCCAGTACGTGGCCAGCAGGTTCTTATCCTCCCCCGGATCGCCGTCCGGAGCAAGCGGATCGGTAACTGATGCATACGTCGATCCTACCCGAATCTCGTCGATCTCCCCCTTGTCCAGATTCGCTCCGCTGACGATCCGCAGATAGCTCAGCATCACTGTGCCGCTGAGGGTATTCGTCAACATCCAGGTCGTCGGCTCGGTAGTCGGCGTGGTATCGGTGGGGCCGTAGATACTCATGTAGCATTCATCAGCCGTCGCGGCGTGGCTGACGATCTTGGCAATCACGAAGTAGGTGTCGCCTGCGACCACCGCGCCCGTCGCATTGGCCGCCTGATTCAGGAAGAACGCGTCGCCGCTGGTCATGCCGATGCGGATCGTCTGGTTGGTCGTGCTGTTGCCCAGAGTGATCTCCAGGTTGTCGGCGGAAGTGGCGGCGGTGGACGTCTTCCGCATCAGCGTGCTCACGTACATCACCTCGCCTTCCGTGGTCAGGTCGAGAGACCGGCTGAGCTGCCGGGCCGCTGCGCCGCTCTTGACGCTGACCCGGGCTCCCGCCGGATCGTAGGGGAACGCTCCCGAGTCCAGACTGGTCAAGTCGTCCGACAGGGTGGCCGCGGCCGTGGTCCCGCTGGTGACCCACGCCTGAGCCCAGCCCTTGCCGCCCGCCTGGCCAACCAACGTCGTCCCGGCGTAGTCAAAGCCCTCATAGTCGAACAGCCCGGCCACAACCCCGACTCGAGCGGCATGAACCCCGATCGCCAGGCGCGACTGCCCGTCGTCCGCCGATCGCTTCTGCGTGACCAGCCGGCGGGCAATGTAGGTCGGCGAAGTCACCGGATCCGCGTTCGGCATGTAGAAATACCCCTCGAACGTCAGGCTACTCCCCAGGTTCCCGGCATCGCTCCGCAGGTTGGTGTTAATCCCTGTCCGGCGGTCATCCGGCGTGGACAACGCGAATGAGGCCGCCTGCCCTCCTGGATCGATCGTCGACGGAATCAGCCCGGCATACAGGCCGTGCTTCACATACAGCAGCGCCGGCAGGCTGGTTACACTGCCGGTCGCTAGCCCGGCGGCACCGACGGCGTTGTCCACGACCTCGGCGATCTGATCCTGGCTCACGGCCTCGCCCTGCTCGGTTTCAAACGGAGAACACCAGATCGGCTTCGCAGATACCCCGGGGCCGAGCATCAGCATCGCTGCCCACACGATCACGGCCAGACATGGACCCCGGCCGAACCCTCTTGCCTTCAGATCGCCTCGCATACTTTCCTCCTTCTCTTGATTCGATCCAATTGAAGCATCTTCGTTCTCGGCGTGGCGTCAAGCGGGAAATGCGCTCCTGCCCCCTCCTGCTGGGCCGTGCTGTTTCCCCCCGTCGCTCACTCGTTCCTCTCCTTCTGTTCCGGATACTACGGTTATCAACCAGCCGGCAGTTATCCAGGCCGACGGTCACGGAAGATGGTCAAGCAGCTTGTAGTACGCGACATGCTCCTCCGGCGTCGGAGCCTCCGAAGTGATCGGCCGCAGGCGGTCGACCAGGTCGGGTTTCGCCCATCGCACCGCACTGTCGCTGAACAGGCGGTTGAAGCCTTTCCGGGCATGCGGGGAGGACACCAGCCCCTCCACGATGCCGCCGCCCTTGAACTTGTTCACCCCGGTGAAGTCGGAGTAGATGACCTTGTTCGAGTAACGCCCTATTTTCCAGCCGGTCAGGACTCCGGCTGGCATCGGTTCCATCTGCGTCGAGGACCCGATCTGCGAGTTGGCCTTCGGGACTTCGATCAACCGAGCCGGATAGGAGGAACGCACCGGTACCTTGGACTCCAATGCCGCCCACCCGGCGTCGCTGTACCAGGTGTTGTCCGGGCCGTTGTAGACAAGGCTGGCGCAGTCCCCGGGACTCTGGCCAGAGCAGTAGAACAGCTTGGGTTCGGTCACATAACGCCGGTTGGCCAACAGGCCGAGGTTCACTGTGCCCGGTCCCGCCGTGCGCATGTAGTACGTGGTGAAGGCCGTGGTCGTGCGATAGAGCGGCGGCAGTTGCTCCCGATACTCGTTCGCGTAGGCGTTCAGGGCCACGCCTACCTGGTGCAGGTTGCTGGCACAGTCGGATCGCAAGGCCATGTCTTTGGCGGCCTTAAGACTCGGGATCAGAATCGAGATCAGCAAGGCGATGACGGCGACGACCACCAGCACTTCGATCAGGGTAAACGCACCAATCGTCCGCCGCGCGGCTCGTGAACGTCTGCTAGCTTGGAACCCCATGGGCGGTGCTCCTTGAACAAGAGACCCCGCGATGATGATGCGCTCGCACTCAGCCCCAATCGACCTGGCACGAGTACGATCCCCCCTGGTTCCCGTTCAGCGGTTTATGATATTGGTCAAGATATCGCTTTGTTGGGGGCAATGCAAGATCCTGGGTGAGTCCCCTGGGAGGGGCCGTCTGCCGCGTTGACCTTCCTGTCCGGTCCCTCCAGGACACGGGCCGATGTTTGCCGTTGTGATGGGCATTCCCTGAGCGTAGTCCTCTGGCGATCGAGGAGATGCCCTACCGTTCGGGAACCGGGATGAGCGGCAACACTGCCGGGCAGCGCCGATTCACCCTTGAGAGCGCCGGAGCAGAAGCAGTCCTCCAAGCCCCAGCAGGCACAACGATGCGGGCTCAGGTACCAATTCGATCTCGAAATTGAGTCCGACGAAGGTACCGACGGTACCCTGCTTGGGTCCAATGACCAGCTCAAAGACATCGCCGGGCAGTACAGCCTGGGTCATGACCGCGGGACCGCCGCTACCGGAGGCAAAGTCGAAGGGATTGGCTTGGGTGTACGGATCGGTGTAGTTGATCAGGCCAGAGGTCAGCGTCGTGCCGTTCTTTCGGATGTCCCAGACCTGCGGGCGATTCAGCCCGCCATGCCATATTCCCCCGCGAATGGAGGCGATCCCCGTGCTCGGGCTGGTCCAAGTCACGCTCGAGTAGGAAAGCCCAGGGGTTACATTGGGATCCACACCATGCATAACAATGGTGCCGGGTGTGGCCATGGACCACGGAGTACTGACCTTCAGCCACGCTGGGACATGATACCGTCCGTCAGGTTCCGGCGGGCCAATTTGATCATCGGCCCAGGCGGCCTGGTTGCTGCCGTCCGCGAGGTAATCCGATTGATGGATGGTGAGCAACTTCCCCGGCGATTTCCATAATGCCCAGACGCCGTTGGGATTGTTCGTGTCGCTCCAATCCGACGCGAGGTTGTAGACCGACGCTTGCAGCGGCCCACAGGCCATGAGAAAGAGCCCCAACGCCATCCATGGACGAAAACGATGTGAGCTTCTTCTAACCTTCACGTTACACCCTCCAGCCAAGGATTAAAACGAGTGCTCCCCAAGACGATCTACTCTGGACATTGGGCGAAACACCCTGATCTGACTGTTACACCCTCCGACGACCGAGGCCTGCTGCCCGTGAGCTGACTGTGGACGCCGTCCCCGGTTCGGATGATCCGGACGGCTCCGGCGGCCCCTTCGCGAATCCCGGCAGCTCTATGATAACCGCTAAGCCCCGATGTGCCTACGTTTTTTCCCGGTTCCCGTGCCGCCAGAGCGTCCGACGGATGGCCGTCATTGCCTTGTCTGGCCGCGTTGCCGCCGATCAACCGGCGACCCGGAGGCCATAAGCTGCCTTTCGATCCGCTCTTCCTGAATACCCCGGCCGGTTTCCCGGCAACGGTGGGCAATAACGTATCGATAGAAGGCCGAGCCCCTCCTCAGGCCAATAGGCCACCCTTCGCCGGTGTTCAACAGGGATCACATCAACACTAAGTACTTTCAGGAAATGGCTTTACGGTCTTTATTGCACAATTGCTGTTTTTTACTTGCCTGGGGCAGGTTCCGGGTGTATATGTTAGGTATTTGTTAGGTACACGGGCTGAAAGGGCGGCATCAGCACTGGGTTGGGCGTGCGGTATGCGACGGGGCCGCGGTTTTCTGCCCCGACGCGGGATGGCTGGCCGCTCACCCAGCATGGAGGGGATGGGATGCAGGTCGACGTCGAGGTGGAGGCGGTCCGGGTGGAGGCCAGCGCTCGGCTGGCGGAGGTGTGTTTGCGGTTTGGCGTGCCACTGGCCGGAAGAGCGCGGAGGGTGGCCCGGGGAGTGGAGTTGGGCCTGCGGCCGGGAACGATCACGCTGGTGCTGGGGCCGTCGGGGGCCGGGAAGACACGGCTCTTGCGAGCGGTGGAGCGGCAGTGTCCCAAGGCCCGGTGGGTGAACACCTTGCCGTTTCCCCTGGACGTGTCCGTGCTGGACGCAGTGGCCCCGGCCCGACCACTGCACGAGGCCCTGGGGATTCTGACGGCCTGCGGGCTGGGCGAGCCGATGCTTTGGGTTCGGTCCTTTGACCAGTTGTCCGAGGGTGAGAAGTTCCGGGCTCGGCTTGCCCGGTCGCTCTCGCTGCAACACCGTAACGAGGAGGTCGGGCCACTGTTGTGCGACGAGTTCGGGGCGGTCCTGCACGATCGGGTCGCGCACGGCATGGCGTTCAGCCTCCGCAAACTGGTCGATCGCCGAAAGCTCACCCTGTATGTGGCGACCTGCCGGAATGACTTGGAGGAGGATCTCCAGCCGGATTGTGTGGTCAGGATGGGAGCGCGAGAGGCGATTAGTGGTCAGGAGTCAACCATCAGCGAGGACACGGAGGCGATCTCGAAACGATCGTTCTCGCTCCTGCCGCGGTTGAAGATTGAGGCAGGGATGGTCCGGGATTACGAGCCTTTTGCGGCGTGGCACTACCGTGGGGGAGAGTCCCTGGGGTTCGTCGACAAGGTGTTCGTGCTGAGGGAGGGAGGTGTAGGTGCAGGGCTGGGGGTGGTTGTGTACGGCCGGCCGGTGCTGGAGCTGGCCCTGCGAAACCAGGTGACGGGCGGGCGCTTCAGCGGCCGTCCTGAACGGCTCAATGCCGAAGTGCGGGTGCTCAAACGACTCGTGATCCACCCGGATGTGCGGGGTTGCGGGTTGGGGCATTGGCTGGTCAGGAAGACGCTCCCGCTGGTGGGCACGCCGTGTGTCGAATGCCTCGCGGCCATGGGTGCGGTGAATCCGGTATTCGAGAAGGCGGGAATGACCCGGGTGGGCACGGTAGCCCTGCCGCCGGCGCAGGAACGAGTTCTGGCCGAGCTCCGCACGGAGGGAGTGGATCCGTGGGCGGCCGATTTCGTGGTCAGAATGTGCCAGCGACCTGCCGCCCGCCAACGGGTGGCCGACAGCATCGTAACCTGGTATCGCGGCATGACCCGATCGGGACGGCAGCGGGTCGCCCGGCTCACCCCGTCGACTCTGGCCCAGGTCTTTCGGCAGATCGCCGGGTCGCGGCCGGTGTACTTCTGGTGGCAGAGCCAGGAGGAACCCGTGAGCGGCAGGTGACGGATGATGCTTCGAGGAGTGATCGCAGGTGTCTTTGCCATGTAGGCGGTGCGATGCCGGAGGGAGTCATGAGGATGGTCGAGATGATTCAGCGAACCGTGCGGCCGTTGGGGTCGCGGAAGGTTCGCGTGGCCCTGGCGACGGTGCTGGCGGCCTACGCGGCCGAGTATGGTCTGGGTGTCAGCGAGGAGATGGTGCTCACCGTCCTCGGCGTGGGGGTGGCCCTCATTCTTGGAATCGCGCACGAGGACGCCGGGAAGAATGGAAGCACGGAGGGCGGAGCCTGAAGGGCGCTATGAGCCACGATTCAGGCCAACCCGGTTTTCCCGTCGTCAGGGAGGCGGTTGTGTGACCAACGAGTGCTGGATACGGATTTCAATGGGCGGAGGTGTGAGATGACGCGATGGTTGTGGGTCATTCTACTGGTCTTCAGTGGCTGTGGCGGGGATGCGCGGATGGAGATGTCGGCCGCGGATGCCCTTTCGGCGGCAGCGAGTCAGATGGAGACAACGCTGCGCGAGTATCACGACGAGGTCGGCCGGTACGACGACGCGCGGGAGTCGCAAGTCGTCGCCGCGTTCGTGGAACGGGTCAAAGTGGCGGCCACGGAACCGGCCGCAGTCGAGTCGCACACCGGCGACTTCAGGTCGGCGTTGAAGGCAATTCGCCAGGACCGGGAAGCCGAACACGCCCGGCTCGCGGCGGCCAGGGACAACGTTGGCGTACTCCGCGAGATGGCCAAGGGCATGCAGCGACTGGCGATCGACAGCCTGTCGCTTCAAGACGAGATGCGACGGTATCTGGCCGGGTGGATGGAGGCGAGGAGGAAGGCGGAGGCCGCGGATTGAGACGCAAGCGCGGAGGGAGCGGAAACAGACTCGAAGAGCGCGGAAAAGGCGATGCGGGAAGAAGCGGGCGGCGAGGGCCAGGAGTCAATCTCGGAAGGGCGCGAGCGGCAGGCCTTCTGCCTGTCGTTGGATCGGCCGGGTGCCGGTCGTGCACCCGACGGGATGAATACGAGTGCGAACGGAAAGGAGCGGTCGAATGACGGACACAGCAGCAGTTGCAGCAGGGATAAGCGAGTTGGATCGACTGGTGAGCAGCCTGGAAGCGGTCAGTGGGACAGTGAGGGAGACACAACCGACGGATGCAATCGACCAGGTGTTGGCCGATTCTCGGCGCACCACGGCCGTCGTGTCCTTGCGTGAGGCGCCTGAGGTGGAGGCGTTTCGCCAGGCACTGGTCGACGGACAGATTCGGGGCGACGCGGTCAATCGACTCCTGCGTCTCATCAACGAGGTGGTCGTGCGGTTGGTGCAGTAGGAAAGAGAAGGACAGGTTGCGCCTGGTCGAGAGAGCCGCGTGCTGATTGCCGGGTGCTGAACGTTCGCGGAGGGCGAGAGAGGAACGCATGGCTTGGGAGCAGACGGCCGTTCTGGTGAGTATCCTCTCGCCACTGGTGGGGACGCCCTTGGCGATGATCATGCTCTACCTGCGAGCGATTCGCGATCAGCAGGCCAGCGGCATCAGCATGCTGACCCGGCGCATCCAGACCATGGAGAGCGCCATTCACGAGCTGGTGCGGTCCACGGCGGATTTCGAGCGCGAGTACACCACCAAGGAAGAATGGGTTCGCGAGTCGATGTACGCCCGGCAGCGATTGGAGCGGCTGACCGAGTTGGTGACGAGAATCCAAGTCGAGCTGGAGAACGGGCACGGCGTCGCCGTCCAGATCGGGCGGATGGCGGCGGCGATGACCGATGTGGCCGCCGCCTGTCGGCAGATGGCCGGGGTGGAGGCGGAATCCGAGCGGTCGGGCGAGACAACCGGAGAATCGTGCGGTGCTTTCCGAGAGGGAGGAAGCGATGAGCGGTGAATCCTCTGCCCGGCAGATCAAGCGGGTGCGGAACGAAGTCCTGGTGGTGCTGAAGATGCTCTACCCGGCCGCGTTACAGGGCGATCAGATCCTGCGAACCCTGTTGGCGGTTTTTCCGCAACTGGAGTGGGACCAGCTCAAGAAAGACCTGGCTTATCTGTGCGAGAAGGGATACGTTCAACGGATCGTGGCGGAGATCGAAGGCGACGGCCGCGCGACCACCTGGCGGAGGCGATGGTTCCGATTGACGTCAAGCGGAGTCGAGGTCGCGGATCACTGCGTCGAAGACAAGGCCCTGGAGGTGTAGATCAGCCGACAGTCCACCGGCCACGCCCGGCTCAACTGCCGTCGACACGCTGGTACAGTGAGTCCGGCCAACAAAACCCGCCCACGCCTGTGGCTCACGACGCCGATACACAGGGGCACAATCGAAGGTCAGGTTACCCGTTGCTCTTGGGTTGGCCCGGGTTCTGGTTGTTGGTCCCTGAGGGCGGCGGGAGCATCTGGGACTGATCGTTGCCGAGAGTCTTGGATGGGTCGTCCTCGACTCCCTTCAGGCCCTTCTTGAACTCAACGACACTCTGGCCGAGCGACTTACCCAGCTCGGGCAGCTTCCGGCCGAAAAAAAGGAACGCAAGGGCGAGCAGCAGGAGCAACTCGTACATGTTGGGTACCCACGCCAGTATGTTCATGCCGTACATGATCGTGCAACTCCTGCGCGGAACCCATCGGCCTTCGGACGAGAGGCTGTCCCGCCAACCGGACGTCATCGAACAGAAAGATTATATGGCCTGGAGGGGGCGTCCGTCAAACCGCCGAAAGACGACTCGCGGCAGCCGCCCGCGCGCTCGGCTACCCGCCCACCTCAGGTGCCGGAGTGGTGTCACTGGCTGGCTCTCGTGGCTCGGCGTCCACCGCCGGGTAGAAATCCCCCTTGGAGGCGGTCGGGTTGGGTGACCCGCCCACCGCGGCGTCGTGATCCTTGCCCACCACGCCGTCACTGACCAGGGCCGTGCACGGCGGCACGACAACCGCGCTCACCGGCGTGCACACCGTGTTCAGACCGAACCGGCCTGCACTGTAGAACATCGCCAGGTAGTCCGCCCAAGTCCACGCGGATTGCCCGTCGCCGTCACCCTTGTCCTCGAACGGGTCCTCGAACCAGAGCGACCAGTGCGGGACCGCGCCGTCCGCGAGCGGAGCCTCGATCGCAGGCGTGTCGCGCTGACGAACGACCGGAGCATGACCCGATGCCAGGATGCCGTCCTGCGTGGGTGTAGACCAGGTGTCACGTGACAGGGCGTCGTCTCGCCACGGGTTCGCCGCCGGCGGCTGGTTGCAGGCAATCAGAGCGGCACAGATCGTCACCCCCACAAGACCGACGAAAACGCGAGTTTGGTTCATGCCACGTACTCCATCAGGCAACCCATACCGGCGGAGAGTATAACCTCGGAAACGCCCCAAGACTACAAGTCGCACGCCGGCTACCAGCGGCGTGCCAGAGACTCCAGGAAGCCAGCCTCCCGCCCAACGAACCCACCGCAAAGCCAAGGCACCGCGCCGAAGCTCCCCAAGCGGTTACCCTTCCTCCTTGATGTCCAGGGCGTAGTTGGGTGCCTCACGCGTGATGGCGATGTCGTGCGGATGAGACTCGACCACGCCGGCCGCCGAGACGCGGATGAACCGGGCTTTGGCGCGGAGTTCCTCGATAGTCCGGGTCCCGCAATAGCCCATGCCTGCCCGCAGACCGCCGATGAGCTGGTAGCTGAACTCGGCCAGCTTGCCCCGGTACGCGACCCGCCCTTCGACCCCCTCGGGCACCAGCTTGTCCGGCTTGCTCTGGCCGCCCTGCCCGTACCGGTCTGCGCTCCCGTGGACCATGGCCCCGAGCGAGCCCATCCCACGGTACTCCTTGAACCTTCGGCCCTTCCAGATGACCAGTTGGCCGGGCGACTCGTCCAGCCCGGCAAAAAGCGAGCCGATCATGACCGAACTGGCTCCGGCAGCGATGGCCTTGGTCACGTCGCCCGAGTAGCGGATGCCGCCGTCGGCAATGATCGGGACGCCAGCCGGGTTGGCGACCGATCCGACATTCATGATCGCCGTGATCTGGGGCACCCCAACGCCGGAGACGATCCGAGTCGTGCAGATCGAGCCTGGCCCGATCCCAACCTTGACCGCGTCCGCTCCCGCCTCGATGAGATCGGCGGCACCCTCCGCCGTGGCGATGTTTCCGGCGATGATATCAATGTCGTGCTTCTTGCGGATGGCCCGGACCGTCTCGATCACGTTCTCGCTGTGCCCGTGGGCAGAATCAACCACGACGAGGTCCACGTCATTGGCGATGAGCGACTCCACCCGTTCATAGTCGTACACGCCGACTGCCGCTCCGACCCGCAGCCGCCCGCGGGCGTCCTTGCAGCTCGTGGGGAACAGCCGGCTGCGCTCGATGTCACGAATGGTGATCAGCCCCGCCAGCTTGCCGGCCTTGTCAACCAGGAGCAGCTTCTCGACCTTGTGGGCGTGGAGAATCTTCTCGGCTTCTTCCAGCGTCGTCTCCGGCGGGGCGGTCACAAGGTTGCGCCCGGTCATCACGTCACGGATCAAACGGTCCTCGGAAACGGACAGAAACCGCAGATCGCGGCTGGTGATGATGCCCACCAGCTTGCCTTCCTCCACCGTGATCGGAACGCCGGACAGGTTGTGCAGCCGCATCACCTCTCGGGCTCTGCTGACCGGATCGGTCGGGCGAAGCGTGATCGGATCAAGAATGACCCCGGATTCCGATCGCTTGACCTTGTAGACCTCTCGGGTCTGGGCATCAACCGACAGGTTCTTGTGGATGATGCCAATGCCGCCTTCCTGGGCCAGGGCAATGGCCAGGGCGGACTCGGTGACCGTATCCATCGGGGCGGAAATCAGCGGAATGTTCAGCGGAATCCGCCGGGTCAGCCGGGTGGTGACGTCCGCCACCCGAGGCACGATCGCCGAGCGGGCTGGAACGAGTAGGACATCATCAAAAGTAATACCGTCATCTGCGAGAATCTTGGGGGATGAACCGGTTCCGGTCGAGCTGATATGAAGCGTGTTGGTGGCCATGACGCTTTATATCGCAGGGCGCGAGGCGCGTCAAGGGGAAAACGACCGGCGGGTAACGTCTGGGTCCGTGACACGTTAGGCGGCCTCGCCGTAGGCCGGGCGGGTGTTCCAGTATTGCGTCCAGCGGCCATCCTGGGAAAGCCACATGGCCCGCAGCGACAGGATGGACTCCACCCCGCTCAGGCTC
>JAGNEZ010000032.1 GCA_018003015.1 Phycisphaerae bacterium
ATCTTCAAGAGGGTAGGTTTCCACTACATCGCCGAAAACGCCATCCAACCCCGCTGATCGCCCGGAGAACGCGGATGCCAACCCGAAGATCTTTTCAAAATCGCAGTTGTTCAGTAACTTGGGCTAGAACGGATCTCATCCAGCCAATAAGCCAAGAAAACCCTTGACAATGACCTACTAATGTAGTACACTAGTAGTATAGTGAGATAGACCTATGATTCAATTTGCACTCAGCGGACATAGCGGCGTACCCATCTACCGGCAGATTCAGGATCAGATTCGCTTCGGGATCTCCTCTGGGCGACTCCAGGCCGGCGAACAACTTCCCACGGTCCGGGCCCTGGCGGTAGAGCTGTCGGTCAACCCCAACACGATCATCAAGGCCTACACGGAACTTGAACGCGAGGGGGTGCTGACCACAGAGCAGGGTACGGGCACCTTTGTGGCTCAGCAGCCGGCTGGTGGACTCAGCGAAGCCGACCGGCAGGCCAAGCTCGAGTCGCTCTGCGTGGAGTTCCTGGCCCATGCCGGGGGCTACGGCTTCACCGCCCAGGAGGTCAACCAGATGATCCGGCACCTCCTTGAGCAAGGAGGGAGACCATGCTGATCCGACTGGGTTTCTCTTCCGGCCGACAGGGAGCCGGTGACGAGACTCCGAGAATGCGGGGCCTGACCGTCGAGTTCGCCATCCGGCCGGGGGCGGCCAACCCGACGCAAGGGATCGTGATGCGGAGGATGCCGGAGCCGGGTCGCTCGCTGGCCACGGCTCCCGGTACGCCTCTGCCGGCCGATCAGCCGACAGCGATCGTCGTGGCGGGGGCAACGGACCGGCCGGCGGGTTTGGAGGCCCTGTGTGCGCGGTTTCTGTCGCACGCCAGCGGCTGCGGCTTTAGCCCGGAGGAGATTGGAGAGATGGTCCAGCAGCTCGCGGAGGCGGAGGAATGCACCTACCGGCAGGCGTTCGAACGTGGAGATTGAGGCAGAGAGGCTCGTTTACAGAGGCAAAGGAGACCACGATGGCACGAACCACTCATCCGGAACTGGCCCTGGAGGCGGAACACAAAAACCGTGAGAAGCAGCGGGCATCCACCTATCTCATCAACGTGGTGATCGCCGTGCTGATCGGCATCGTCGGGGCGTTGCCCTGGATTACCCTACCTGGGTCCAGGACGCCGGTCGTCACCATGGATCACCCTTGGCTGCTGACCGCTCCGGCGATCCTGCTGGTTCTGATCGCGCTGTTGGCCGTGCGGATCGCTCTGCAATGGGACCGTGCGGTCATTCTCAGGCTGGGCCGATTCCATCGCCTGGGCGGGCCCGGCGTCTTCTGGCTGGTCCCGATCGTGGACCGTGTTGCCAGGTTGGTGGACATGCGCGTTCGGGCGACGGATTTTCAGGCCGAAAGCACCCTGACGCGTGACACCGTGCCGGTGAACGTGGACGCGATCTGTTTCTGGCACGTCTGGGACGCACAGAAAGCGGTGCTCGAGGTGGAGAGCTACTACCGGGCGATCGTCCTGTCCGCCCAGACGGCCCTGCGGGATACCATCGGCCGCCACACCCTGGCGGAGATGCTCACTGAGCGCGAAGCCCTGGGCAAAGCCCTCCAGGAAGTCATGGACGCCAAGAGCAACCCCTGGGGTATCACCGTCCAGTCGGTCGAAATCCGTGACGTGATCATCCCTCAGGCACTCGAGGATGCGATGAGCAAGCAGGCCCAGGCTGAACGGGAGCGTCAGGCCCGCATCATCCTCAGCACCGCGGAAACCGAGATTGCCAGCAAGTTCATCGACGCGGCCCGACCCTACCAGGACAACCCCGTGGCCGTTCACCTGCGAGCCATGAACATGTTGTACGAGGGGCTCAAGGACAAGGGCTCGATCATCGTAGTGCCGAGTTCCGCGGTCGACAGCATGAACCTCGGCGCGATCGGTGGTCTGGCCAACCTGGTCGAACATAAGAAGGGCGCCGCTTCGCTTCCCGCCGAGTAGCGGCTCGCCGGCTCCGGCCCTTCCGACAAAGAAACCGCCCTGCCATCGTCGCTGATGAGGAGGCAGGGCGGTTTGTTTTCACGGCGCTGTCCATGGCCGTCGACCGACGGTCACGAACCGAGGGATGCTACTGTTGTCCGCAGGTCGGACTCGCCGGAACGCTCGGCCCACTGTAGCAGGCCTCGAACGCGTTGAAATCATTCATGTCGACCGCGTTGTCCATGTTGCGGTCGAAGCAGAAGCACAGTTCTTTGTTGAACTGCTGCCCCGGGTCGCCCGGTCCCGTGTAGCACAACTGCCAGACACCGAAGTCCACCTGGTCGACGTCCCCGTCGTCATCGGCATCAGCGAACGGGGTGTGGCCGCAGCAGAAGCCACCGGCTACGCACAGCGGATCGTCGCAGTCGATCAACCCGTTGCAGGAGTTGTCCAGACCGTCGGAGCAGAGTTCCTGGCTGTCCTGGGGCACCGGAGCACCGGTCGCGACCTTCAGCGTGCAGATGATCTCACCGTTCCTGTCGGTCTCGGCGGACCCGCAGTCATCGCTCACCTTACAGGAGATGACCGCCAGTTGCAGGACCCCGTTCTCATACCAGTTGTCGCACTGCTCGACGGTGTAGTCGACGGTGGCCTGATCGGTGCCGATCTCCGTCTTCACGCCCCTGACCGTCTTATACCACTGGTAGTGGAGCACGCCGGTTCCTGCCGCACTGCAGTAGAAGTGGGCGTTCTTCCCCACGTCCACCTCAACCGGGAAGTACACGGAGAGCCCGGTCGGGTTACCCTTGACAGTCAGAACTGCCTCCGAACTGGTAACGCTTCCACACTCGTCGGTCACGACGCAGCGGACCTTGGTGCCGCTGTCCGCTGTCTGAACGTTGGGCAGCGTCACCGACGTCCCGGTCGCCGGCGGAACGATGTCCCCGAAGACGCCATCACCGGCCGTGTCCTTCTGCCAGACATAGGACAGTGTGCCCTTACCGGTGGCAAGGACCGAGAAGGTGGCATTGGTATTCTGGCAGACCGTGGTCGACGCCGGCGCCTGGGCAAAGAAGACGCCAATGCGCAACGTGGCCAGCCGGCTGACCACCACCCCGTTGGCATCACAGACCTTAGCGCTCATCACCGCTCCGTTGTACGACGCGGCTACGTTGCCGAGCGACAAAGTGGTCGTCGTTGCGCCGGCGATGGTCACGCCTTCGCCGTTAGTGCCGTCGCTCAAATCAACTCCGTCTTTCTGCCACTGGTAGGTCAGGCCGCTCCCGGTGGCTCCCACGGTCAGCGACGCGGAGCCGTTCGGGCAGAACGAGACATCCTCGGGTTGGCTGGTGATCGTCGGCCCGCCCGCGCCAGGCTTGTCCAGAACGAAACTGGCGCTGGTCAGGTCCTTGTGATTCGGGCCATCCGGTGGTGACCAGACCCTCAGCCACTCCGACGAATTGCAGATCGTATACAGGTTGCCGGCGTCATCGAATGCAACGTCAGCGACCTGAACGTTACCCTCGGCGGCGACTATGTACAACTGAGCGCCGGTCGTCGAATCGTAGATCGGCACGCTGCCTTGATACCGCTTGGATACCGCAACCCAGCCCTTCGATTCGCAGACGCCGACGCCGCGAACATAGGGCTGGTCATTGGGGGTTGTGAAGGTCGCGATCTTTGCGCCAGTTGGATCGTACTTCTCCACGGCCGCGGCTTCGCCGGCCTTGGCACGATAGTTGGTGATGTAGAAGTTGCCGTCCTTGTCGCGGGCGAAGTCATATCCGTAGTACGGCGTCGTGTAGATGAATCGAGTGCCCACGTCCCCCGCCGTCGCCCTGTCTTGGCTCCCCAGTATGTATTTGATCACGCCTCTGTTGTTCGGAGCAGAAGCCCAGTAGTTGGAGTTGAGGCAGCAGAGCTCGCGGTTGCCGGCTTCCTTCGAACCGATGGAGAGAAGGCTGCTGATCCACTGGCCGATGTCGTGATTATCCGCGTCGGTCTCGTTGTAGTGTGTCTGGTTGCTGTAATCGCCGGCCAGCAATTGGACGACAGAAGACAGATCGGGGGCAAACTCGAACGCGAAGTCGTCGAAGAAGCTGGCCACATAGACGTGACCATCATCCCATCCGATGTTCAGCCTGAAGGGAGACGAGTAGTTCGTCGTGTCATGCGTCCAGTCGGTCATGGTGCCCGCAGGGTCGACGGCATTTGAGAAGGCAACCTCGGCACCGTCCGCAGACAGGCAGTAGACGCCATTCTGGGTGTTACGACCGAAAGCGGTCACGCCGGAATCATCCCCGACGTTGTTCTCCGCGACGTAGATCTTGCCGTAGTGGGGGCTGGCCGGGTTTCGGTTGACATCTACGCCCGTGGGGTAGTAGAAGGAGTGTGCGGTGTCGTGGCCACCAATCTCCGACCAGGAAGCATGCCCTTGATCCGCCGCGGTGATGCGGAACGAGTAGGTCTTGTCCACGCCGCTGGGGGCTCGGGTGCCGTCATCCTTGCGGCCGTCCCACTGCCAGCCGTGCTTGCCCTTGGCCTGGCGGGCGATGGTCACGGTCCTGATCGCCGTCGAGGAGCTGTCCAGAACCTCGATGGTGACACCCGGCCGAACGCCGTCGCCGTTGGCATTTTCGTTGAGGATGTAGGTCACCGTTGCGGTGCCGCATGTGCCGTTCAACGCCGATGCGTCGAAAGTCACGCCTGACGGGTACACGTTCGCGTACGCCGCGACCGGCAGCGCGACGAGACACGCCGCGGCCATAAGCACTGACAAGTAGCTCGTGTGACGGTTCATTGGATCTCCAGCTCCTTTCCAGAAAAGAACAGTGAGAAGAATCCTCAACCCGACTGGATCGCTGGGCCTGCGGCAGCAGACACGTTCCATGCCGCAGACAGCCCGCGGGCCAAGCGTCGAGACCGGAAGCTCAGCATCCCCGCCAACACCCCCTCCTTGCTCCTAGAGGTGTTGCCAGCCATTGGCATTTGCATAATACCATAATCGGCCCTTTCTGTCTACCGCAAAAGGGCCCAAGGACTTGTGAATCAAAGGATTACCAACGCTTATCACCCCCAACCTGATGGCTGATCCACCGGCGGCATCACCCAGATCGCAGCGTGTTGCCGCACGTCCCAGCCGACCCGGCCAAGGGCTCTTGCGAGCCCCGACCGAAGCCATAAGGCCTGACCCTGAAAAGAGTTGGGGGATCAGGGCTCGCTTCCTCACGTTCGTCTCGCCCCGCGTACCCAACCGCCGCCCCCCTCCATAGGCTGCCCAGCAGATGCACACGACGACCTTAATGATCGTTATTATTGGCCCTCTCTTGGCGCCTTACGATCCGGCTCGGGCAGCGGGCGAACCCACCGCCTCGCAAGGCGTCCGGCACGCCGGGGGAAGATGAGCGGGAGCTGGCGCCGCCGCCGCCGCCCCCGCCCACCGGCATCGAGTCCGAGATCGGGAGGTCCGGTGGCAGATCGACGGGTTCCCTGCTAGAGTCTGTGCCCGTGCCAATCGTCGTGCGAGGACTGACGCTGGGGCTGGACGAGCCGGAGGAGCTACTGCTTCAGCGGGCGGCGGCCAGGCTGCGTATCGCCATGAGCGACATTCAGGCATGGGCGGTCGTCCGTCGCTCCCTCGACGCGCGGCACAAAGACCGAATCGCGTTCACCTACAACGTCGAGCTAGCCCTGGTTGGTCCGACCAAACGGGAGAAGCACGTCCTCCATCGCCTCCGCCGGCCGGACGTTTCGTGGCTTGAGCCCGAAATCGTACCCGATCCGGAGTCTGGATCCGAGCCCATGCCCGACCGGCCGGTGGTTGTCGGCTTCGGGCCGGCCGGCATGTTCGCTGCCCTCACCCTGGCCAAGCTCGGCTACCGGCCGCTGGTTGTCGATCGCGGCCAAGACGTCTCCACCCGGCATCGCGACGTTATGGTTGACTTCTACCGGGCCCGGCGATTCCATCCGGAGTCAAACCTCTTGTACGGGGAGGGCGGCGCGGGGGCATACTCCGACGGTAAGCTGTACACCCGGGTCAAAGATCCGCGTGTCCAGCTCGTGCTCGAGACTTTCTACCACCACGGGGCCAAGCCGGACATCCTCATCGACGGCAAGCCGCATGTCGGCTCGGACAAGCTGCCCGGCATCTGCCGGCGGATCCGTCTGCATATCGAGGCCCTCGGCGGCGAGGTTTGCTTCGGAAGGCGACTCGACGACGTGGTCATCGACAACAGCCGATTGACCGGCATCGTCATCAACGGCGAGACGATCGCCTGCGGCCCGGTCATTCTGGGCATCGGCCACTCGGCCCGCGACACGCTGCGGATGCTCGGACGACGAGGTGTGCGTTTTGAATCCAAGCCATTCCAGATAGGCGTTCGGATCGAGCACCCCCAATCACTCGTGGACCGCTGGCAGTACGGTCCGATGTGCGGCCACGAGCGTCTGCCGCCGGCCGACTACCAGCTCGTGGCCAAAGGAGTAGCCGACGGGGGCGGCGACGTGTTCAGCTTCTGCATGTGCCCCGGGGGCATGATCCTGCCGACCAATGAGCTGCCCGGGCACCTCTCCACCAACGGGGCAAGCCGGTCGCGGCGCAACGGACCGCGGGCCAACAGCGGCCTGGTCGTGACCCTCGACCCGTGCATCGTCTGCTCCGCGGCGGCGGATGATCCCCTGGCGGCATTTGAGTCTCTGCGGACCATGGAGCAGGCCGCGTTCGAGGCCGCCGGCGGTGACTACCACGTTCCCGCTCAGCGTGCGGGCGACCTTGTGCAGGGCAAAACCTCCGACGGTTGCCTCGAAACCAGCTATCCGCTGGGCGGTCGATGGGTGGATCTGCGCCGAATCCTGCCGGCGTCGATCATCGAACCGGTTGCCCGGGCGATCGAGCAGCTGGACCGGCGGTTGCCCGGTTTCGGTGGCCCGGATGCCCTGGTCACCGCCCCGGAAAGCCGAGCGAGCGGCCCGGTGCGGATCACACGCGACCCGGCGACTCGCCAGTCCGCCTCGACCTCGAACTTGTACCCCGTCGGTGAGGGTGCGGGCTATGCGGGCGGCATCGTCAGCGCCGCCATCGACGGCCTCAAGAGCGCCGAGGCCGTTGTCGCCCGATACGCCCGACCGTGAGAAACGATGCCCCGATGACCGATTCGCTGTCAGACACGTTCCACATCGCGACCCTTCGTGAGGCCGCCAGACGTCCCGAAGTCGTCACCGCGCTCCGCAGGTTCTTCGACGAAACCGACCGCCTCATCGCCGGGTACGACCCCACCTGCTGGAATCACGGCCACTGCTGCCAATTCGGAACCTACGGTCACCGCCTGTACGTGACGGCATTGGAGGTCGTGCTGTACCTGGCCGGGGGGTACGATCTCCCGCTGATCGAGCAGGACACTTGCCCCCACGCTCGCGATGGCCGTTGCCAGGCGCGGACCTGTCGCCCCCTCGGTTGCCGCGTCTTCTACTGTGACCCGGCAGCCCGGGGATGGCAGGGTCCGCTCACCGAGGAACGTCTGGGTGTTCTGCGGGACTTGCATGGACAGTTGGGCGTGCCCTATTTTTATGCCGACTGGATGGCGATGCTGCGGGCACTCCAGCGAGACTGAGACCGGAACGTCACCCATGCATGTGATTCTGATACCGTTGGGGAGTGTCGGAGACATCCATCCGTTCCTGTGGCTGGGGCGTGGTTTGAAGGCCCGCGGCCATCGGGTGACGCTGATCAGCAACACCTACTTCGAATCGATGAGCCGCGGGGCGGGGCTCGATTTTGACGCCCTTGGCCCCGTGGAACTGTACCACGAGATCGTCGAGAACCCGGATGGCCGCGATCCCAAGAAATCGGGCAGGCTCTTCCGTGAGAAAGTCCTTCCGTGGCTGATTCGTCCGATGTACGAGATCGTGGCCAGGCACCACGCGCCGGGTGAGACGGTCATGGTGGCGAACGCTGGGGCCTTCGGGGCCCGCATCGCCCAGGACCACCTGGGCATCCCCCTGGCCACGATCTGCCTGCAGCCGCATGCCTTCCGCAGTATCCATGAGACGCCGAAGCACCCTGACTGGCCGATCCTCAGCTGCCTGCCGCGCCGCTGGAAGAAGATGGTGTTCGCCTTCGTCGATCGTTTCTGCATCGACCCGCTGCTCGGGCCGCCCATCGATGCCTTCCGCGTCGAGTTGGGCCTGCCCGCCGTCAGGCACCATCTCGGTCAATGGCTCTTCTCGCCGCAGCGCATCATCGGGCTGTTTCCGCCCTGGCTCGGCCAGCCGCAACCGGATTGGCCACGGCAGACGCGCTTGACCGGCTTCCCGTTGTACGATGCCGCCGAGGACAAGCCGCTGCCCGCCGGCCTGGCCGAGTTCCTCGACGCCGGCCCCCCGCCGGTGGCGTTCACCATGGGCTCGCCGTTCCGCGACCAGGATCGCTTCTTCCAGGCCTCGGTCGATGCCTGCAGACAGCTTGGCCGGCGCGGCTTGCTGGTCACCCGACACAAGGAACAGGTCCCCGCTGGACTGCCCGACGGGATCTTGCACGTGGAATACGCACCCTACGGCCGGGTATTCCCGCGCGTGGCCCTAGTCGTTCACCACGGGGGCATGGGCACACTCAGTCAGGCCCTGCTCGCCGGCGTGCCGCACCTGATCATGCCCATCGCCTACGATCAGCCGGACAACGCCGACCGGCTGACCCGGCTGGGCGTCGCCCTGCCGATCAAGCGAGCCCTGTACACCGCTCACACCGCGGCCGCCGCCATCAGGAAACTGACCGAGTCGCGCGACGTGGCCGCTCGCTGCCGCGAAGTAGCCGCCAAGGTCCGTTCCGCCCATCCGCTCAACGACACCTGCCTCCTTGTGGAGCAGCTGAGGTCGCCGGCCGTGGCTCGATAATCCCCTCCATCGTCCGCCAGCCAATCCCTGGTTCAGCCTTCTCGAAGCTTCTCCCGCTGGACCTGCCAGACGACCGCGGCCACGAAGTAGATCACCGTCACCAGCATCAGGCCCCGTTTGTAGCTTTCCATGTTGTCGTTGTAGATGCGCTCGTCGGCCCCCCCACCGAGGAACACGCGTAGAGCCAAAGCGATGATGGCCGCCAGACTCAGCACCGCGCACCCGCCCGCCACCCAGGCGAAGCCGGGTAGCCCGCCGGCCGACCTCGCCGCCGCGTCGGGTCGAGCAGCCGGCCCGCCACGGGCTGCGTCGATCGGCTTCTCGACTGGCTCACCCGGGGCGGCCTTTGACCCCATGACCGCTGCCAGAAACACATACAGCCCCGCCGCGATGAACCACCCCGGCAACCACCGGAAGAACAGATGCACGCCCATAAGCTCCATCGGCGATCTCAAAGCCCCACCGGTGAACTGCTCGATCGGGAAGCAGATCACCAGAACCACCAGCCAGGCGATCAGCGCCGCGGGATTGACGCTCAGCCGGCGCTTCTCCGCCCAGTACTGGCCCAGCCCGAGCTTCGGAAACAGCCAGTGCTCGGCCACGATGATCGCTCCGATCGGCATGAGCATCAGCCCGTAGATGGCCACGAAATCAAGCAGCTTCATGAAGATTGCCGGAAAGAGAGCCACGATTGTGGTGATCCCCCCCGCGGCTACGGTCACCGCCCACCGCGGCCAGTTCGGCGTGATGATCTGCAGGGCCAGCCCCGCCCGGTAGATGGTCGGATTCGCCGTCGTCCAGCCGGCCAGCAGCACGCAGATCAGTCCCGCGGCTCCCGCCGCCCGGTTGGCCATCTCACCGGGGTTGAGTTGACTGCCCAACACGGCGCCCATGATCCCGGCACAGATCCAGGCACAGAAGTGCCCGAGGTACATCCCAAACGCCGAGTAGAAGCCGTAACTCCAGTGCCGGGCATAGCGGAACACGGCCATGTCCGACAGCCCGATGTGCATCGCCAGATTCGCGAACCAGGCGAAGAAGGCGACATGCCAGAAACCCAGCTTGACGCCGCCGTGCACCGCCACCCCCGTCCAGATCCTCTCGTTGGCAATTGCCCAGAGCTCGGAGAAGTCGCGAACATCGCCCAGCTTCGGCAGCGTCGCCAAGGCCCCGGCCAGGAAAATCGGGAACATCCACGGCGAGCAGACCGCGGAGAACTGGCTTAGCTTCTTGAAACCCGCGATAGCGAGTACGACCACCAGAGCCCCGATGGCCAGCACGATGATCACCCACCCAACGCTGTTGGGATACACGTCCGTCAGGCCGGGGTGAACCAGCCTCAGGCCGAGCATGTGGTTCAGGCCCATGACCACGGCGGAGGCCGACACGCCGATCATCGCCGCTGCCAGGCAGCAGTACAGCAGAGCGTTCACCAGGTTATAGACCACGGTCAGACCTGGACCGATGATCCGCCGCACGTACCAGTACAGGGTCAGCCGGACCCGCGTGGCGATCGGAGCACAGACAAACGCCCACGACAGGACCGCCAGGAAGTTGCCGAGGAGCAGGCCGAAGACCAGATCGCTCGCCCCCGCCCCCCAGTGAACGAAGAGAGCCCCGATGACAAACTCGGTTCCTGCCACATGCTCGCCGGCGAACATGGCCGCGAAGTACCGCCCGTCGTGCAACTTGTCGGCGCTGACCGGCTGGCGCTCGTACTCGTACAGCTTGTCCAGGCGGGCGGCGAGAGTCCCGCCCCCCCGAGCGCTCGCCGCGGCTTCGAGGGATGGCAAGCCCCGACCAGATGTTGAACCCTGACCCGACGGCGACGGCGTTCCCGGCATCGGTCGCACTCCTTGCGTAGGGATGAGCTCACACAGATACCCGGAGGGGCTTATCTTAGAGTCTGGTCGTCGGGATTCAACGGTCGCCAAAGCATCGAAGGCAAGCTCGCTCCCCAGCTTCCGCCCGCGGCAGTCGTGACGACGGTTCGGTCCACATCAAGTCGTGGGTCAGGTAAGAGACGGCCTCTTCAGCTGGGCCAAGCGGCGGACACCTCCAAAAAACCACGCAGCGCGGCGCACAAGAACACGCCTGGCCGCCTGCTGCACGGACGTCTGCCGGCAAGGAGGCCCGACCGCCGCAAGAAAGACCCCGCGGATCCCGCAGCCAGGCGGTTGACTCGTCTGGGCAGGAAGCTACTGCCCGGTTGTTAGCAATGATATAATCGCGAGGCGAACCGGGGCGGCTACGTAAGCCGCTGTCAATCATGGTTTTCCGAGCGAACCGATTTCGACCTGAGATCGCGCCTGGAGACGATGGCTTTGAATCCCACAACCGCCAACCCATTGCGTCGCGACCTGCCGGATGCCACCACACCCGAGCCTTGCTGCGTCGCACTGTTCGGGGCAACTGGGGATCTCACCCAGCGCAAGCTGATCCCCGCCCTCTACAATCTCGCCCGGGAAGGATTCCTGCCGGCCGGCATCACGGTCATCGGCGTCTCCCGGCGAGACTGGACCGACGACCAGTTCCGCGAGGCCACGCTCGCGGCCGTCGGCGAGCATTCACGGCACAAGCCGGTGCTGCCCGAGGTCTGGCGCGGCTTCGCCCAGAACCTCTTCTATCAGAAACTGAGCTTCGACCGTCCGGCCGACTACGTCGCCCTTGGCCGGCGCCTCAAGACCCTGGCCGCCGAGCGGCGGATCCCCGCGAACTGCCTGTTCTACCTGGCGACCGCACCGGAGTACTTCGCCACTGCGGCCGAACAGCTCCACGCCGCCGGACTGGTGGCCGCCCCCCACGATAAGACGTGGACCCGATTGGTGGTTGAGAAGCCGTTCGGGCGCGACCTGGCCAGCGCCGCCGACCTGAACCGCCGACTGCAGGCCGCGTTCGATGAGTCCCAGATCTTTCGCATCGATCACTACCTCGGCAAGGAAACAGTACAGAACATCCTGGTCATGCGGTTTGCCAACGCGATCTTTGAACCGATCTGGAATCGGCGTTATGTCGATCACGTGCAGATCACCGTGGCCGAACGGGTAGGCATGGAAGGCCGGCGGGGCCAGTACTATGACACGGCCGGTGCCACCCGCGACATGGCCCAGAACCACATGATGCAGCTCCTGTCGCTCGTGGCCATGGAGCCACCGGTGGGCATGGACGCGCGGGCGATCCGCGACGAGAAGGTCAAGGTCCTCCGCGCTCTCCAGCCGCTGGTCGGGCCAGGGTCGACCGGGGCCAGCGTCCGCGGCCAGTACGGCCCGGGCAGCTTCGCGGGCAATGCCTTGAAGGGATATCGCCAGGAAGAGGCGGTGGAGCCGGCGTCGAGCACCGAGACGTTCGTCGCGCTGCGCCTGCACATCGACACCTGGCGGTGGTCGGGCGTGCCGTTCTACCTGCGGACCGGAAAACGGCTGCCCAAGCGGCTGACCGAGGTGGCCATCCAGTTCCGATCTCCGCCGATGGCCATGTTCGCCGAGGCCGAGCAGCTGCCGCAGGCCCCAAACCAGCTCGTGCTCCGCGTGCAACCGGACGAAGGCATCTCGCTGTCATTCGAGGCCAAGGTGCCGGGCATGCGGATGCGGATCCAACCGGTCAAGATGGACTTCCGCTACGGGACCAGTTTCGGCGGTGACTCGCCCGAGGCCTATGAGCGGTTGCTGCTCGATGCCATGCTCGGCGACGCGACGCTGTTTATCAGCGCCGAGGAGGTGGACTACTCATGGCGGCTGATCTCGCCCATGCTGGAGTCGTGGACCGCAAGCCCGTCACCGAGATTCCCGAACTACGAGGCCGGCACCTGGGGCCCCCCCGAGGCGGATATGCTGTTTGGTGACTCCGGCCGCCACTGGCGGCGGCTGTGACACGGGTCAGAGGTCAGGCATGGAACCGCGATCGCGACCCCGCGTTGTCTTCAGGTGGTGCCCGACGCGCACACGGCGCTGGCTGGTCGGCTGCGGCCTGGTTCTGTCCGCGCTCATCGGCATCGCGCGGATCGCAGCTATACCCTGGTCATGGCAATATGTCGACGACACACTCTCCTTGGCCGTCTTCCTGGGTGCGTTCGCCTCGACAGCAGTCCTCTTCTGCCTCGACTTCCGCCGCCAACACCCTCTCGGCCACTGCCGCAAGTGCGGCTACGATTTGACCGGCAACTTGAGCGGGGTATGCCCGGAGTGTGGCGCGATGCTCTGACCGCTCGCATCCCTCATGCAATCACTGCACTGTTCCCTGTTTCACCCTCCTGCCCACCGCGGACGAGTCGGGCAATGCCCGCTTCCTGAATGACGAGACCTTCAGTTCAGCGGTGCTCATCCGTATCTCGATCGCGCCATCCTCGGCAGTGTTGAAGTACTTCCGGCCAGCGACGAGTTGCAGCAGACCGTTGCGAGTATCCGCGTCGCGCTGGCCGGTCGAGCGGATGCAGTACGTCGGGTCCACCGCCCGGATGAAGGCGGCGGTCGTCTCGTTCACGCCGCCATGATGCGGCAGGATGAGCACGTCGGCCCTCAGGTCATCCGACGCGATCAGATGATGCTGGGGCAGTTCCTCGATGTCGCCGCAGAACAGAACCCGCTTGCCGCCGCAGGTCAACCGCCAAACCAGGGAGGTATCGTTGGCTTTCTGCAGGTCCACCCGGTCGCTCCCGGGCGGCCAGAGGACCTCCATGGCGGCACCGCCCGTCCCGGCAAGCCGATCCCCGCGGCTGACCGTCTCGATGAACACCCCGCGGCGACGGAGTTCCTCGATCAGCCGCAGCCCCGGGCCGCTCTTCGTGCCCGGAAGTACGAACCCGGGTGACAGAACCACCCGATCGACCCGCCGCCGGGCAACGAGGTCTGGCACACCGCAGAAATGGTCCAGGTTCGGATGGCTGATCAGGGCCGCGTCGATTCGCCAGATGTTCTCCCGGGCGAGCAGCGGTGCCAGTTTGTACCTCTCGACGTCGTACGGCGGTCGGGCCCCCATATCGCAGACCAGAACCTGGCCGTTGGGCAGCTGAAGGAGACTGGCCAGGCCATTGCCCACCGCCAGAATGTGAACGCGACATTCGTTGCCCGGGCTACGCGGGGCAAGTTGCCAGACCAGCACGACCGCAAACGCCAGTCCGCAGGCCGCGACCCATCGCCGCCGGATGCGAAACCACGGCCGCAGTACCCACAAGGCCAGAACACCCGTTCCGCCACAAACCAGCCACGCCGGTACGGCCGGCGTGGCCAGCCCAGCTCCAGGCCAGGAGGCCAACCACTTGACCAGAGCGATGAGCCAGCCGGTCAGCAGGGCCAGCGGGTATCCAAGCACGTCGGACACCGGTGACAGCACCAGGCCCAGAACCGCCTTCACCAAGCCGAGGATCTCGACCACGCCGACCAGGGGCAGCACGGGCAGGTTGCTCAGCCAGCCCCACGTCGCCACGCGGTGGAAATGATGAGCCGCCGGCAACAGGCCCGCCAGCCAAGCCACAAAAGACACCGCCAGGCACGAACCCATCGTCCTGACCGCCCACCGCCGCACGCGCCGGAGCCTGCCCGGCGGACTGATCCGGTCCTGGATCTCGGGCATGAGCAGCGGATCATCCCGCCGCAACACCCAGTCGACGCCGCTTCGCCCAAGTCGCATGACCGGACGATAGAGGTACATGATGCCGATCACGGTGATGAACGAGAGTTGGAAGCCGATGTCGAACAACTGAGTCGGTTGGAAAGCGAGCAGGACCAGCGCGGCCAGGGCCATCCAGTTGAGCGTCCGAGCTGGACGGCGAAGTAGGACGGCACCGCACAGCAGGTTGCCCATGAGCATCGCCCGCCAGATCGGTGGCTGTGGCTCGGCCACCACCCCGTAGGCGGTGATCAGAACCATGGCCCACACCGCGCAAGACCGTCGCGAGGCCCCAACGACCATCCCCACGAGCCAGACCAGTCCGAGCAGCATAGCGACATGGGAACCGCTGACGCTCAGGATGTGTACTGTGCCCGTGACCGTGAACGCCTCGTTGATCTCCGGCGATACGGCACTCCGCTGTCCGAGGACCATGGCGGCCAGCAGTTCCGCACCCGGTTCGTCACCACGAAACGTGCCATCCAACATGGCCGCCTGAACCCGGCGCCGCATCTCGGCGATGGCCCGATGGCGATTGGCCTCCTTGGCCAGCACCGCGACGTGGGCGGCCCTCTTGCAGACCAGCTGAGCCAGGACCCCTCGACGACGACTGGCCAGGGCAAAGTCGTATTCGCCCGGGTTCGATGGCGGGACGATGCGGCGCAGCTGTCCGCGCAGGTCGACGCGATCACCCGCAACGACATGCTCGACCGGTTCGCGGACCAGGACGGCCACCAGCCCGCTGGCCGGAATCTCGCCTCCCTCGCTTGCGATGTGTTCCGCCATGATGTTCATGTGCGTGCAGGGCTTCAACTCCATCCACTGGACCCGCCCGGAGTCGGGCGATCTGACCAGCGGCGGCGATACGACCGTGCCAATCAGGCGAACCGGAGCCGGTTCGTCGGTGCAGAAGTACGCGATGTGATCGGCCCTCCAGTGGCGAAAGCCGATATCGTGCCGCGCCGCGCCAACCGCGAGCCCGGCCAGCAGAACCGCCCAGCATCGCAAGCTGTCACGATGACGAAAGCGAATCAAGGCCATACCCGCCAGCACGAATACCGCGATCAGAATCGGGAAAGGTACCGCCCACCGGCTGTCTAGCACGACACCCAGAATGAACCCCAGAGCCGGAGGCAACAGCGGCTGCGCGACCAGCCACTCCTGGAGCAGTTCACGACGCGACCGCACCGGGCGGGGGCAGGGATCCGCGCCGTTCAGAGTCGAATCAGAGACCTCGTATATCCGGAACGACATGGGCAAATGATCCGTGGTCGCTTCTCACTTCGCGGTTCTCGCTCAGCCGGTCATCCGTCCAGCTCGAAGATCACTTTCGCCCGCAGGAAGACCAGCGACTTCCGTTTCACCGGTCGGTGATAGATCGCCCTCAACGCCTCGGCGTAGGCGTCGATCTGAACTCGATAGAGCGCGGCTCGCGATGGGACAGCGTGGCCCTCGACGGCGTCAGTCTTGTAGTCAAGAATGTCCAGTCCGTCCGATTCCACCAAAAGCAGATCCACCATCCCGCGTATCAGCACCACGTCCCGGGCGTCGCGACCGCGCACGAGCGGATCCACTTTGTCCGGTGACACGCGCGAGGTCACCGGCACCTCCCGTCGGACGTCGGCGGCTCGTCGTCGGACGAGACAGCCGAGATCGCTGTTTAGAAACCAGGCCACGCCGTCCAAGAGCACCCGGCCCGCGTCCTCGGCCGTCATCCGTCCCTGCTCGATGAGACGCTTGAGCTGGACCACAAGATCCCGTGCGTCGCATGACCGTCCCAGATCGACCAGCTGCAGGAATCGGTGGGTGACCGTTCCGATGTCGGCCGCATCGGGGATCGCCTCCTGTTCCAGAAACAGGGGGCGAGGAAACAGCCCAGGGCCGGCCGGGCCAGGTCGAGGCATCTCGTCTGGATCGAGCGTCGGATCAAGCCGACGCTTCACCTCTGTCACCCGCATCCGAGCGAGGAGTGTGGTCAACTCCGGGCACGGGTAGTGGCTGGTCAGGGCTGCAACAATCGGTTCAATCGACTCGTCATCGGCACGCGGCTCGTCGGCCGGCAATGGCTGGAGGTCCGCGAGACGTGCCAGCGGCTCGGCCCGACTGACCTCGACGGCTGGCGGGATGTGCCAGGCGTCCGTCGTGGCCCGGTCGTGGACGTAGATCTTGAACAGCGGCGGCGGGCCGGCGGCGTCGCTCTCGCCCGCCCATTCGACGGTGCTGGCCGGCGCCGAACAGATGGCCGGCAACAGCCAGTCCTGCATCGCCGCCGCCTTCTCCATCTGGTACCGCGAAACCCCGCGGTTCGATCCGCCAGCCCCTGCTTGCCGATGGCGCAAGGTCGCCACGCGCGCCGGCGACATCCGGCCGACGAGCAGGAGATGCTCGCGCGCCCGGGTCAGGGCGACATACAGCACGCGCAGCTCCTCGGAGAGATTCTCCTGGCGTATGTGGTCCGCAGCGATCTGGTGAATCAACGTCGGATACCGGATCCGGCGCTCGGGGTCCGCCGCCCGAGGAGCGATGCCGTATTGACGGTCGATGAGGATCGTTGCCGTTGCGTCCCGGAGATTGAACCGCTTCTGCAGATCGGCGAGGACCACCACCGGAAACTCGAGCCCCTTGCTGCCGTGGATCGTCATGATGCGAACTACGTCGTCCGCGGCCGACCCCCCGGATGCCTGCTGTGGGGCGTGCTCGGCCGTTAGCAGATCCTCGATGTACCGAAGGAAACGCCGCAACCCCTGGCGGGCAAAGCCGCCGAACTCGCGGGCCAGTTCGTGAAGCCGGCTCAGGTGGTCGCGACGCTGAAGCCCCCCGGGGAGACCGGAAGCGTAGGCCAGGTAGCCCGTCTCCTCGTACAACTCCCACAGCACCTCCGCGACCGGGTTGCATCGAATACGTTCCCGATAGCGGTCGAGCATGGCCATTGCCTGGGCCACGCGGTCCCGAAGCGACTCGTCCGGACCGCGATCCGCATACTCCATCACGACCTCATGGAAGGACATGCCGTGGTTCAACAGCCGAATCTCGAGCAGCTCGGTTTCGTCGAACCGGTCCTTGAGCAGCGGCGATCGCAGCACCGAGGCCAGGGGGATATCCTGCCGGCGATTATCGAGGACGCGTAACAGACTGACGATATCGTTGAACTCGGTCGTCTCCCACGCTGACTCCTGGCCTTCGACGCGAACCGGAATCCCCATGCGACGGAGAACCTCGGCGATCGGTCCGGCTTTGTATTGCAGCGAGCGAAGCAAGATGACCACATCGCGATACTGGAGCGGCCGCATGGCCGGCGGGCTTCCCGGCGAGGCCGGGTGATCGGCGACGTGAAACCGCTTGCCCTCGGGATAGCCACCCATCCACTCGCCTATTCGCCGAGCGATCAGGAAGGCCTCGCGTTCGATGCCCTCCAGCTCGTCGGCTGCATCCTGGAACTCGGGTCCTCGCTGATCCTCGCCCTCGGCGGACCCGCCCTCGGCTGGTGAAGGTGCCGCCGGCTGCGTGGGCGCGGCGACCGGCTCGAGGATGTGCATCTCGATCGCCGACCGGTCGAAGACTGCCGCGTCATCGGCCGAATCACCGTCGACACAAGGGGGATGGCTCGCCCCGGCGTGCAGCTCGGCCCTGTTGTCGTAGTCGCTGCCGCCGAACTGGCGGCTCATGAGTGGGCGGAACACGGCGTTGACGGCGTCGATGACCGCCGCACGACTGCGGTAGTTCTCCTGCAGCCGGATGACCTCGCCCGGCTTCGTGCCCGCCTCGATCCCATCCTCGCGAGCGGTAAACACTTGCGGCTCGGCCAGGCGGAAGCGATAGATGCTCTGCTTGATGTCACCCACCACGAAGAGGTTGCCCTCGGGCGGGTCGGCCTTCTCCCGACTGACCAGCTCGAGAATGGCAATCTGCAGCGGGTCCACGTCCTGAAACTCATCGACCAGCACGTACCGGTACTGGCTCTGCAGCTGGCGGGCAATCTCGCTGGGGCGATCGGGCCGTCCACCTTCGCTCAGCAGCCGGAACGCGCCGCGCTGCAGGTCCTCGAAATCGATGACCGCCTGCTCGCTCTTGGCCGCCCGGTAGCGCGTGCCGAATTCCGTCGCCAGATCCGCCAGCGTCCGGACATGGGGAGCGACCTTCAGCATCCCCTCGCGGTACTCGTCGGCCGTGAACTGGCAGAAGTCGTCATCCAGCCGCTCGTGCAGTCTCTTGAGCTGGTCGCGGAGCTTCTTGGCGGCCTCGAACGCCTGGGCATCGCTCTGCGAGAGACTCCGCGGCCGCCTCCTCGAAACCTCGAACTCGAAACCGCGGATCAGATCCGCTGCCTGTTGCCAGCATTCCGGACTGCCGCTTACCAGCTGGAACCACTCGCGCAGACGGACCGCATGCTCATCGATGGCCTCGGCGTGCATCGCCGCCACCGGCCAGCATTGGCGAATCGTCGCCGCCAAATCGTCGCAGTACTCCGCCTGGAGCTGCAGCTCACGGCCCAATCGCTCCTGCTGGAGGTGATGGAGGCGGGCGACCAGACCCTCGGGGGCACTCACATCCACATTCTTCAACGCCCGGGCCAGCCAGCCGTCAGGCTCCGCCAGGCTGTTCAGGAAGCGGTGCAGGCCAAGCACGACCGGAGCGATTGGCTCATCGCGCCCGCCGCCGTATTCGTCCACGAACCTGCGAAAAGCGTCTCCGCGCCCACTCTCCTCGCCGTAGAGATCGGCGAACTGGGCCTCGAGTACCTCCCGGCGGAGCAGTTCGGACTCGTCGCCGGCCAGGACCGTGACCTGCGGATCGACGCCGGCCTGTGGGAACCAGCGCTGGATCAGCGTCTGGCAGAACGAGTGAATGGTGGAGATGCTCGCGTTATCGAGCTGATAGAGCTGTTCGTTGAGCCGCGACTTGTCCGGGCTGTCGCCAAGGTGGTCAACCCGCCTCTGAATGGCCTTGCCGATCCGGGTCCGCATCTCCTCGGCAGCAGCCTTGGTGAAGGTCACGACCAGGAGTTCGTCCATCTCACACCGTTGCCCAGCGGGTAGGTCGCACACCAGGGCGGCACATCGCTCCGCCAGCACCGTGGTCTTGCCCGATCCCGCCGCGGCGGAGACGAGTAGACTGCGATCGACGGTCAACACAGCTCGTCGCTGAGAGTCGCTCAGATGGTCCAGCAGGCCATGACCCGCGTCCACAGGCAGGACACCCGTTCTACGCCGGAGCGCTTCCGACGATCGGCGCGGTTCACGAGCCATGTGAGCCGCCCCCCTTCATCGCGTCCAGCGCGGCTGGCTTCCTGAAGGACTGGAGAACGCGCATCGGCTGTGTTGAAACCTCGAACCGGCAGAATGGAGCGAAGTGACAAAACCGGCAGGGCCGCTGCCGACGCAGCCAGTAGGGATAGACGTCGACCCGGCCGTCGAGCAGATCGTCGGCCAGCTCGCCCATGCGTCTGCCGACGTGGCCGAGCAGCTTCTCCATTCCCTCCGGTTCGACTAGATCGGAGTTCGCGTAGGGCCGGCCTTCGCCGGTCAACTGGGCGGCGAGATACATGGATTCTCGATTCGCTCTGGCTGTGCCGTCGAGGCTGTCCAGTCCGTTCACGTCCGCGATTCCGCGCCACAGGTAGCGAAACGCCCTCTCCTCGCTGGGATGCTTGACGCTCTGGTAGCCTTCCAGGAGCGGAAGGTAAAACGCGGCGGCCGGTTGAATCGGTCGGCCGGCCAGCGAATGGCCTCGCTGACGCAGGACCAGCAGGTAGCCAACCAGCTGCAGGGCCAGGCCGTGGTACACGTCGGTCAGATCGAGCTTCTTGTACCGTGCGTCGGTTGTCTTGTAGTCGACCACCAGCCCAAGGAGCACGTCGCCCAGGTCGGCGAGGTCCACCCGGTCAATCCGTCCACGAAGCTGGATCTCTCGGCCCTTGGGCGTCCGGAGGACCAGGGCGTCCTTCGCGCCCTGGTAGCCAAAGGACAGCTCAACCTTCCACGGACGGAACCGGCCCACCTTGGCGAAGTCTCGCTGCCAGCGAGTCACTCGAGCCATGTACCCGCGATGTCGCCCGGCCAGGAACGCGTGCCGGGCAGCTTCGAGCATCATCTGATCGGCCAGAACCGGCTCGACCTTGTTCGCTGCGGCCATGATCCCTTCCTCGATGTCCGCATCCTCGAGATCCGCCAAATCGGTGCCGCTCTTCGCCAGGAGCCCGATGAATTCCTCCATGATCGCGTGGCAGTAGACACCGACGTCCACCTGGGCGAGCTCCGCCTCGGCCCGCGAATCGAGCCGCAGGAAGTACCGGGCGTAGTGGGCGAACGGACACGCGGCGTAAAGCTCCAACTCGCTGACGCTGCCCACAAACGGCGTTCGCACCGCCCGCTGAACCATGCCGGCACGGAGCCTGGCGTCGTTGCGGTAGCCCAGGCCGGCCAGCAGCTGCCGGAGGGTGACCGACCATTCCGGCCGGTTCCTGGCCGCCTCGTAGAGCGCGTTCCACTTCCGGCGGCGAGCCTCATCTGTCTCCTGGACCCGCGGGACACGGTAGCGAAACTCGAGCGCCAGGCGCTCACCCAGTTCACTAACCTGAGTCAGGCCCCGGGCCGAACGGTCCATCCGCGGATCACCGACCTTCTCGACCTCCAAGCCCGGCACCGCTTTCAGAATCGGATCGAGGAACGGCGACGGCTGCACCGGCGAGCCATCGGCATCGGCTCGGGGATAGCTGATCCAGAGGTATTCACTGGCTCGGGTCAGGGCGATGTAGGCCAGCATGCGCTCATCGAGCATCTGCCGGCGCCGCGAAGATCCGACCTCTACCCCGGCCTTCTCCAGGGACTCGCGCTCCGTGTCGCCGAGCAGCGGATCCTCCGACCGGCGCCGCGGGAAATGAACCCGATCGAAGCCCAACAGAATCGTGGCCCGCATCGACGGGTGGCGGCTTCGCTCGATCGCACCGACCAGAACCTGGTCGAGCGTCGGCGGGGCCAGACCGATATCGAACTCGGCCAGACCGGCCTCGATCGCTTCGCGAACCTCGCCGATCCGCATCCACTCGCCGCCCAGCGCCTTGACGTACTCGTCGAGCAACTCGACGAAATCAGCCCACACCTGGCGGTGCATTTGAGCTCCGTCGACATCCCCAACCGCTTGCGCCCGGTCCGCCCAGCCGTGCAGCGTCTCGGCCGCCTTCATCGCGTCCAGCCGCTCGAACAGGGCGGTCGCCCACACACGGCCCTCGAGCTCCTTGGCGGTTGCGGCCACATCCAACCACGGCCCGACCAACGCCAGCCAGCGGCGTCGCAGGCCGTTGATCCGCTCGATCGTCGCCCGCTCCGGATCACCGAGCCGGCCCTGCTCGTCCTTGTGCTTGAACATCCGCGTGCCCGTCCAGGCTTCGCTCCAGGACGCTCGGCCGTTGATCCCCTGGGCCAATAGATAGTTCTCGAGCAGATCGGCATCGTCCGGCGACATGGGCAGCAAGCCGGTCTTGAGTGTCAGACGCACGGAATCGAGCCGACAATGGTCGGTGGCCACGGCCAGCAGGGCGCGGACCAGTTCGATCAGCGGATGGTAGGCCGTCGGGCGACGGCGATCGATGAAGCAGGGAATACCCTGAGCCCCCAGGGCCGCCGAGAGCAGATCGTGGTATGGCCCCATGTCCCGCACGATGACGGCCACGTCGCGGTAACGCATCGGCGGAACGGCCGCACGCGTCAGCCGTTGGATCTCGGCGACCGCCGCCTCGACTTCGGACCGGCGATCGGGCAGTTCCAGCACCCGGATCGCACCGGTCGAGGACCGCCTCGCTTGCGCCCACGAACCCTCCAGACACAGGCACTCCTCCAGCCGAGCCAGTTCCGGAGCCCGGAAGCGCGGGGGCCGTTCGTCGTCCAGCCGCACAGGCTCGTCGACGGCCACACCCGCCTCGCGGAACCGTTTCCGCAGCCGGACCATCGTCCGCTCCGTCCGAGCGAACAGCGAGACGGTCATGCCCGGCAGGTTGTCCGACTGCACCGCCGAGGCGGCCGGGTTCACCAGCAGGGCAATCTCCATGACCGCCACCTGCCTGGCGAGCTCGACCAGAACGGTCACCTCCTGGCCGGTGAAGCCCGCGAAACCGTCTACCCACACCTCGGCCCCGCCGAGCCAGGTGCACTGGGGAAGCCGTTCAGCCGCGAGATTCAGGTACTGGGCCGGGTCCAGCCGGTCGCCCTGAAGGTAGGCGAGGTAGGCCTGGTAGAGACGGGCCAGATCGCCCAGCTTGGCCGCACCCAACGGGTTCTCTCGCTCGAAGCCTTCCGCCAGTTGAGTCAGCGCCGAAGGCTCGACCTGCTCGCGCATCAGCTCGTCGATCGCGGCGGCCACCTGGCGGACCAGGCCGGACTTGTCCGCCACCCGATCGAGAAGCCGCAGCCGGGCTCGCTCGCGATGGATCAACCGGCGAATAGCCATCTGGCGTCCCAACCGGCCGATAGTCCGATCGCCGCATCGTGGGTCGGTCCCGGTCTCGGCGAAGATGCGGTAGGCCAAACGCTGAAAGCTCAGAACTTCGCAGCGGGTGAAGCCGGGCAGGTCGGGTGTCTCGATCAGGGCCCGCTCCATCTGGAAGCTGGCCTGCTCCGGCACCAGCAGCAGCAACCGGTTCCCTTCTGCCGCATCGACGCGAAGCCGTTCCCGTACGGACTCCAGACACCGCCAGGTCTTGCCCCAGCCTGCTCTGCCCACCATGAACCGAACCGACATGCGTGCCGCTCCCGCAAGATGGCGGCATCATACCTTGCGCATCAGACGCAAGCGAGCCAGGTATCACCTCCGCTGACACAAGACTCCCCTTTCGCTAGAATACGATGGACAACCAGCAGGAAACGAACCCGAGGAAACGGCATGTCGCGAAGTCCCGGCCGAAGCAGTTCAACTCGAAAGGGGCTCACCAGAGTGGAGATCGTGGCGTTCTTCGCCTTCACGGTGATCATTCTCGCCCTGATCCCGCCAATCACGTTCCAGCGCACCGGCAGGCTCGCGCCGCTCGCGGTGTGCGCGGCTAACCTCAAAGAACTGGGTAGGGGCATGCACAGCTACGCCGGCGAAAACGCGGGCACATGGCCGATCGCCGCCCACGCCCCGGCCACCGAAAACGGCAAGTGCACCGTCACCTATGCCCCCGGCAAGATCGGCACACGTCGAGGCCACCCGGAGGATCCAAAGGCGGGCGAGACCCGCATCACCGACACGGAAATGTCTGTCACCCGCAGTCTGTGGACTCTGGTCCGACGAGGCATGAACTCGCCCCCGTCCTTCGTATGCCCGTTGACTTCCGACCGGCCCGGCACGGACGAGAATCCTCAGAACCTCTGGGACTTCGCCAGGTACAGCGAGATCAGCTACGGGCTACAGGTCCCGTATGGCACGCACGGCCGGCCCGCCACCACCCGCGACCCGCGAATGGCCTTGGCGGCGGACAAGGGACCGTTCGGTGCTGCCCTGGAAGCCGGGGCACGGCAGCCTGGCCCCCCAAAGGCCGGAACCGCGGCCGCACCCGGGGACTGGATGCCCTGGAACTCGCCGAACCACGGCGGCAAGAACCAGACCGTCCTGTACGCCGACGGACACATCGAGTCTCAGACAACGCCCGTCGCCGGTTACATGAACGACAATATCTACACTCGCTGGTCGGACGCCAGCGGCGGTCTCGGCGGCGACGAGCCGATCCGGGTGCAAGGCACACTCCCGGCGGGGACCGAGGCGCCCTTCGGCGACACGGACACCTTGATCTACCCATGACGGCGGGCCATCACCGCGAGAACCCCGCGACCTGGAGGGGCCGATCTCACATCTTCAGGAAGTTCGCCAGCAGGATGAAGCCTTCCTCGGTCAGGAAGCTCTCCGGGTGAAACTGCACGCCCTCGATGGGCATGGTTTTGTGGCGGACGGCCATGATCTCGCGGTCGGGATTGTCGGTGGTGCGGGCGGTGACTTCGAGGACCTTGGGACAGCTCTCCGGCTTGATGACCAGCGAGTGGTAGCGGGTCGCGGTGAACGGGTTGCTCATCCCACCGAAGATCGTCTTGCCGTCGTGGCGGATCTGGCTGGTCTTGCCGTGCATGAGACGGTCGGCGCGGACGATCTCGGCGCCGAAGGCGCACCCGATGGACTGGTGGCCCAGGCAGACACCGAGGATCGGCATCTTGCCGGCGAAGTACTTGATCGCCTCGACGCTGATGCCGGCCTCCTTGGGCGTGCACGGGCCGGGCGAGATGATGAGATGGTCGGGCTTGTCGGATTCGATCTGGTCGAGGGCCACCTGGTCGTTGCGATAGACTTTCATCGCCCGGGTGCGGTCGATCTCGCCGATCCGCTGGACGAGGTTGTAGGTGAACGAGTCGTAGTTGTCGATGAGCACGATCATGCGGGCTTGCCCTCCAGGCGGGCCTGGGCGGAAGCCATGTGCTCGGCGGTCGGGGCCCGGCCGGTGTTCATCATGTCGGCGAAGCAGTCGAACAGGTAGATCGCATCGTGCGGGCCGGGGCTTGCCTCGGGGTGATACTGCACCGAGAAGATCGGCAGATCCTCGTGGCTGAAGCCCTCCAGCGTCCGATCGTTGAGGTTCTCGTGCGTGGGCACGCCGCCGACCTTGAGCAGGGTGGCCGTATCCACCGCGAACCCGTGGTTCTGCGAGGTGATCTCCACCCGGCGGGTAGCCAGGTTGATGACCGGCTGGTTGCCGCCGCGGTGACCGAACTTCAGCTTGTAGGTGCGAGCCCCGAGGGCCAGGGCCAGCAACTGGTGTCCCAGGCAGATGCCGAAGATCGGCACCTGGCCGATGAGCCCCTTGAGGGTGTCGATGGCGTATGCGAGCGGCTCGGGATCGCCGGGGCCGTTGCTGACAAAGACCCCCGTCGGGCGATAAGCCAGGATATCCTGGGCGCTAGCGGTTGGAGGTACTACGGTCACCTCGCAGCCGATCTCGACCAGGTTGCGCAGGATGTTGAGCTTCATGCCGCAGTCCATGGCCACGACGCGGAACCGCCCGGCGGGCTTGCGGTGAGCCATCGCAAAGAGACTCTCGTAGCCCCGGGTCCAGGGAAACGGCCTGTCGGGCATGACCCGCTTGACCATGTCCTCGCCGACCAAACCGATCCATGCCCTCGCCCGCTCAACGAGGACGGCATCGTCCAGGATCTCGGTCGAGATCGCACCCTTGAGCGCACCCTGGATCCGCAGCTTGCGGGTGATCGCCCGGGTATCCACGCCCTGGAGGCCGACCACGCCATGCCGCTGGAGGTATTCGTCGAGCGACAGGGTCGCCCGGAAGTTGCTGCTCCGCCGGGCCAGTTCCTTGATCACGAAGCCCTCGACCGCCGGCCCGCGCGACTCGGCGTCCTCCTCGCTCACACCATAGTTTCCGATCAGCGGGTAGGTCATGGTGACGATCTGGCCGGTATACGAGGGGTCGGTGAGGATCTCCTGGTAGCCGGCCATCGAGGTGTTGAAACAGACCTCGCCCACGTGCGTGCCTGCGCCCCCGAAGGCACCGCCGGTGAAAACGGTTCCGTCTTCAAGGGCCAGTTTACAGACGCGAGTTCCCATGCAACACTCCAGCGGGATGTCGGCCGCCAGGCGTCGGCCGCCGGCAATCAGTCGCCATCTATCAGCTCAGGACCATAGATTAACGGAGACCGGGCGGAGAGGAAAGCGCGATGGCCGTCAAGGCGTGACGCCCTCGAAAAGGACCCGGCCAACGCGGACCATCGTGGCCCCTTCCTCGATGGCAATCTCGAAATCGTTGCTCATGCCCATGGACAACTCGCGACAGTCGGGCGCAACGAGCCTCTCGCAGCGCAGGTCATCCAGCAGCTCGCGCAGGCGGGCGAAGTGCGGTCGGGCCTCTTCAGGATCGTCCACCAGCGGAGCCATGGTCATCAGGCCGGTGATGCGGATCCCGGGCAGGGCCCGGAGCAGTTCAACACAATGCGAAATCGCTCCGACGGCCATCCCACCCTTGCTCTTCTCGCCGGAGACATTGATCTCGATGAGCAGGGGTATGACCTTGCCGATCTTGACCGCCTCGGCGCTGATCTCCTCGGCCAAGCGAAGACTGTCCAGCGAGTGAATGCAGTCGGTCCAGGGCAGCAGCGCCCGAACCTTGTTCCGCTGCAGGTGACCGATCATGTGCCATTGCGGCTCGGCCGGCGTCCCAGGCCCTTCCATCCGGCGCCGTCTGGCCAGATGCTCACGGACCATGCTGGCTCGCTTAATGAGTTCCTGGACCCGGTTCTCGCCAAGATCGGCGAGCCCCATCTCGATGGCCGTGCGAATGATGTCGATCTCGACCATCTTGGTCACGGCGATCAGGCGCACGTCCTCAAACCGCCGGCCTTTGCGTTCGCAGGCACCGCGTACCCGATCATGCAAACGTTTGAGGTTCTCGGCCAGCTTGCGGCGTATCGTGTTCATCGGTACCCCTGTACCCTGCAGGAGTATCAGGGCAAACCCCCCGACAATCAACTCGACCCCAAGACGCTTCCCCCCACATGGTTGCTCGAGGGCGGCGCTTTCGTCAAGATACCCACCGTCGATGCGAAGGCGAGAAGACATGCTGGGAATCGAGAACATCATCGTGGCCGCGCCGGGCAGGGGCGAGAAGATCTCGTTCCGGACCCTGTTTGGCGATGACCATCCCGTGGAGATGGAGATTGGCACGGGCAAAGGCGGCTTTCTACTCCGCCGGGCACAGGCCCATCCCGATCGGCGGTTCTTCGGAATCGAGTGGGCTAACAAGATCTGTCGTTATGTGGCCGATCGAATGGTCCGTCACGGCGTCACCAACGTCCGACTGATGCGGACGGATGCCCGTCACCTGGTGATGTACCAGATGCCGCCCGAATGTGTGACCATCATCCACATCTACCATCCCGATCCGTGGCCCAAGAAACGACATCACAAGCGACGGCTGATTCAGCCGGCGTTACTGGCCGCCGTTGTCGAAATCCTCGTTCCTGGCGGGCGGGTGGCGATCCAGACCGACCATGCCGAGTACTTCGAGCAGATCCGCGCGGTTGCCCGCGGCGAGCCTCGACTGGAGGAAGTGGCGTTCGACGTACCCGAGGCGGGTGTCGTCGAGGGGCGGGTGCAGACCAACTTCGAGATCAAGTACCTTCGGGAGGGACGAACCCTGTATCAGATGGCGCTTCGCAAGAGGGCGCGGTCGGCGACGTCCAGCGAGGGATCCTCGCACCTCCTGGTCCGTGGGACCGTGGCGCCGGCCCCAGACTCCAAGTCGATGTAAGCGTCACATGCAGCCTCGTACATCAACTGAAGGGGAGATTCATATGAACCTTTTTCGTCTTGCCGTGACTGTCGTCATGTTGCCGCTGCTCTTTTGCGGCGAGTTGTTCTCCCAGGTACACCCGAAGACGGTCAATGAACATCCGCCGCAAACTGACGACATGGACTGGGGCCAGCCAAGAGTCAGCGTAGCCAAGGCGAATGACATATGGACGATCGCGGGAGTCCAGAAGACGCTGGCGCTCAACACGGCCGACCTGGCCGTGAACATCACGGGCAGTGGCATCACGTGGAAATTGGAGCCCTCCGGACCCGACGACATTGTGGTCCAGCCTCCGGGTTCGGCTGAGCTCAACCTCAGACTGACCCAGGCGGGAAAGACCGTCATTCAGCCCTACGACACGGGCTTCATGACCGGACTCGTTATCAAGCTGAGCGAATTCAGGGATGCCGCGCAAACGCTCGACCTGACCGTACAGCTGTTCGTCTGCATGGAGGTGAACACCGAGGATATCCTGTTCGACATCGTGCCGATCGAACGAACGACGGTGATCAAGAGGTGTTGCTGGCCCAAGGCGTTCGTCGGAGAGGACGTGGATTGCACGGTGATACCGGCCATGCAGGGGATGCTGCTGCCGAGAAACTGGGATAGACAAGTCACTCTCTGGGGGAACTTCTGCTATGACCGTTGCTTGTCTATGCCGTGGTGGGGGCACTCCAAGGGGGAACGATCGGCGATCTTGATCGTCGAAACCCCGGATGATGCCGCCTGCAAGTTCGCCCATCCCGCGGGCGGCCCAACGAGGATGGCCCTGGAATGGCATCACAGCCTCGGGCAATTCCGCTACCCGAGAAGAGCCAGGCTTGCCTTGCTGAAGGGCCATTACGTCCAGATGGCCAAGAGGTACAGGGAGTATTCGATCCTGAAGGGCGACTTCATCTCTCTCAAGGAGAAGATCGCGCGGAATCCGGCGGTCGAGAAGCTCATCGGGAGCCCGGTGGCTCATATCGGGGCACTGAACCACTATGAGCCTGGATCCACGGCGTTTGACAAGGAAGATCCGAGAAAGAACCACTCCTACACCAAGTTCTCCACCCGCGTGGAGCAACTGAACGGCGTTGCGGAAAAGGGAGTCAAGCGCCTGTACGTTCATTTGGACGGATGGGGCTTCCGCGGTTATGACAATCTCCACCCCGACTGCCTCCCTCCGAGCGAGGAATGCGGAGGCTGGGAAGGATTGAAGAAACTGGCCGATGCCTGCAGGGGGCATGGGTATATCTTCGCATTGCACGACCAGTATCACGATTACTACGTAGATGCGAAGTCGTTCCAGGACAGGCACGCCCGGCAGGGAGAGGACGGAAAGCCCTTGTATATCTCCCATTGGGCGGGTGGAAAACAGACCTGGATGTGTCCGCGTCTCTCGCCGGGGCACGTGAAGAAGAACTACGAGAAGATGAGGCAGATGGGGTTGAGTGTCGGCGGGGCCTATCTCGATGTTTTCGCGGTCATTCCGCCGCCCGAGTGCTACAACGTCGAACACCCCTCCACGAGGACGCAAACCCTCGAGTGCTGGGGAGATTGCCTCGACTACATCCGGACTCAGGTGGGCGTCGTGAGTTCGGAAGAGCCCACCTCCTGGGCTGTCAAGCATATTAGCCTCGTCCACCACGCGCCTCACTGGGTGGACCCGATTTTCGGAGACGGGCCCGCGCATGGAATCCCTATCCCTCTGTTCAATCTGGTCTACCACGATGCACTGATCACGCCATGGTTCATGGGCAAGCGAGGGGATCCCCTCTTCGGGATCCCCAAAGAACACAGCGGCTATCTGCTCGGACTGCTCAACGGGGGCGTGCCCTACATATCGGTGGACGACCCGAAAGAGCCGGAACTCGAGATGGCTCGGGTGATGTGCGCCTTGAACGGCCGGGTCGCCCTGCTGGAAATGAAGGACCACGAGTTCCTTGACAAGAAGCATCGAAGGCAGAGGACGACCTTTGCGGATGGAACCACGGTCACCATCGACCCCGATGTCGAGACGTTTGAAGTCGTTCCGCGACTCCAATACGGGAAAGAGATCCGATAAAGGGTTGAAGACATGTTGACGAGGTCCTTGCGCCTCGACGGAAATCCAGCCGTGTCGCGGCCGATGGAGGATTGAGACTCAGGGGAAGAACAAGGGGCAGCTGAGGAACAAAGGAGCAAGAGCCGTTGATTCGTCCCCTCGCCCCGCCCATGACAAACCCTCGAAGCCCACGGCTGCCCTCTCCGCGTCATGGCGCCTTGGCGGTTTGACTCCATTCCCCCCGTCTGTTGCTGAAAAGCCCGCTGAAAGGCGCTCTCATCACTCATCCCTTGTGACCCATGGTTCGCTGTTCGTCGCTTTCCCAGGACTGGCTGACGCGGTCGGCGATGTGCTCGACGGGTTCGCCTTCGGCGACGTCCACCCAGCGGATGCGGGGCATGCGCCGCATCCAGGTGCGTTGGCTCTTGGCCAGGCGGCGGGTATTGATCTTGATCTGCTCGACCGCGTCGTCCAGGGAAAGCTCGCCGCGCAGATGGCGGATGATCTCGGCGTAGCCGACTGCCTGGGCGGCCTGCTCGCCGATACCGGCCGGCTCGAACAGAAGAGTTCGGACCTCCTCGACCAGGCCGCTGGCGATCATTTGCCTGACCCGGGCATTGATGTGCCGGTTGAGGTCCTCCTTGGGCATGCGGATGGCGACCACCCGACAATCATACCGACCGGTGAAGCCGCACCATTGGGTCTGCAGTTCGCTGATCGGAAGGCCGCGAGCGCGATAGACCTCCATGGCCCGCTCGATCCGGCGCAGGTCGTTGGGGTGAATGCGAGCGGCGGCGGCCGGGTCCACCCGAGCCAGTTCGGTGTGCAACGCGGCGGAGCCTTCCCTCGCGGCACGGTCACGCAGGCTCTGGCGATAGGCGGGATCGGCTGGCGGCCCCTCGAACACGCCGGAAACCAATCCGCGAACGAACATCATGGTGCCGCCCTCGGCCACCAGGGGCCGGCCGCGAGCCGCGGTCTCGCGGATGACACGGTCGGCGTCCTCGATGAACCGGCCCAGACTGTAGGACTCGCTCGGCTCGATGATGTCGATGAGGTGATGCCGAATCCGGGCCCGTTCCTCGATCGTCGGCTTGGCGGTACCGATATCCATCCGCCGGTAGATCTTCATGGAGTCAACGGAGAGGATCTCCGCACCGAGCCGGCGGGCCAGCTCCAAACCGACGGCGCTCTTGCCGCAAGCGGTGCAGCCGATGAGCAGGTGAAGGCGAATGGGCACGGGCACGTCCTCGAAGCAGGCCGCCGGCGCCGACCGGCCAGGCACATTCCTGTTGACCATAAGCGTCGAGCCGTCGGAGCACAAAGCCGAACGCAGAGAGGCCAGAAGCCGAGAGGGGCGCGGGCCGGCCTCGGCATCCGGGCGGCGTGGAGGGAGCCCAGGCAGGTGTCCAGAAGAGGCAGGGCAGCCTGTAAGTGGCTCTAAGAACAGGGTTTGCGCGCGTCAGCGGACCGGATCGGCTGTCAGGATGGCAGCGACGGGCGGAGGCGGCTTGGCGGCAGCTCATCTCCTAACTTGAGCTTTGGCAACTGGTTACGTCGATTCCGAATCCATGGCATGCGGCATGATGAGGATGGAGGGATGGAACGAGGCGGCAAAGGGCTGCCATCAGAACACAAGATCAGGTGATTCGTACTATACGGAGGTGTGATCATGATGCCGGTTTTCTGCGGACGAACGCGATGGGATGATGCCCTGCCTGCGGCTTTCGACGGCCTGGCACGATGGCCTCGCGAACTCGAGCGGGCGATTGACACGTTCCTCGGCGAAAGCACGCCAGAGGCGTTCCGGGTTGATGTTCGCCAGGACGGTGACAACCTGCTATTCGAGGCCGAGCTACCGGGCGTGGCCCGTGAGCATGTGAACGTGGCGGTAGAGAACGGCCTGCTGACCATCGGGGCTCAGTTTGTGAACGCTTCGGACGAGAAGAAAGGCAACTACCATGTACGCGAACGGCGGTCCGGAGAATACAGCCGGAACTTCAAGCTGCCGCCGACCGCGGACGCCGAGAAGATCGACGCCACGCTCAAGAACGGGATTCTGACCTTACGGATCCCGACCCGCGAGGAAGCCAAGCCCAGGCAGATTGAAGTCAAATAAGCCTCCTTCCCCCTCCTCCTGTGAAGTGCCTGCAGGGCCGCGGTTGCTGAAGCAGCCGCGGCCCCTTGCTCTTCGGGGCGGTCACTTGAGGGCCATGGGACCAGGACTGTTGACGAACTTCACCGGCAGGCCGATGCGGACCATCTTGCCGAGGCGGATCGCGTCCCAGTTGGCCAGGCGGAAACAGCCGTGCGAGCCGGTCTTGCCGATCAGCTCGGGATTCGGTGTGCCGTGCATACCGTAACCGGGCAGACTCAGACCGATCCAGAAGCGGCCGACCGGGTTGCGCGGTCCCGGCGGGATCTCCAGCTTCTCGGTGATGCGCTCCTTGACCTCCGGCCACATCTTGGGATCGAAGCTGTAGACGGGGTTCGCCGCGACCCTGATCACTTCCGCGTCCCGGTCGGGCAGCTTGGCCTTGTTCGCGGCAATCGAGCAATGGAACAGGGCGATGAGCTTCCTGTCCGGCCCGATGACGCGGATGATCTTCTCGGCGAGATTGACCTCGAGGCAAGCGGCGGCGGGCCACTCCTGGCGGCCGCCCAGGATTGGAACCACGACCTGGGCACCGGCCTTGAGGTGGTTGATTGACTTGCTCGGGTTGAGCGTGTTGAGCAGGGCCTTCTTGCAGTGGAACTTCTCGGCGAGGACATCGTCGAGGCTCTCGTGACCCAGGCGGACCAACTTGCTCTTGGCTACCCAGCTCTGCGGGCAGGGGCCGATCTCGGCCAGGTCCGCGGCTTCGACGGTGTACTTGCCGAGCACCGCGTCGGGGTCGACGGCGAGAGCCTTGGCGGTGGCATCATCCAGCTCGCCGGTCACGGGAAGCCCTCGAACCCTCTGGAATTCTTTAGCGGCTATTTGGGTCTTAAAACCGATTTGCCCGTCGATCAGGCCGGGCGAAAAGCCCAGGTTGTCCAGGGCGACCTGCCAAGCGATGTTACGACGGAGCGAGGATTCCCACTCGGTCACGGCGCCCGGAAGGGAGACAGGGGAGGCCAGTGCCGAGGCCACCCAAAGCACCGTGATCACGCGTTGGTGACGATGCGTGGAAGACGCACTTCTCGCGAACATGGCGATCCCTTCCTACCGGTGCGGCCGGCCATCGGGTACGGACCACAAGACCCCGTCCGACAAACCTCCTCGGACGCGGCCGGGCGTATTGTAGCCGTCCGACCCCGGGGAGTCATTACCGGACGCGGCGACCGGCCGGTGCGGGGCGGCGACCTCCTTCGGCATTCCTGACCGCCGGCCGGTCAGGACCCTACAGTGAGGGGCGAGGCTTTCCGATCTGCCCGGACGATGCCGTCGGACGACCGCGAAACGGCACGTTCAGTTCACGAGCCCCCCCTGCCGGACCGATGGCAGAGCAAGGACCGTGAGTCACCCTGCCTGCGCCTACAGGGGACCGGGTATCCCAGAGAGGCCGGGCGAGCCCCCGAGACCGCTTGAAGTGGAGATTCTGACATGGCCCACCCGTTCGTAGAGTTCCTCACGGAGCGGGATCTCATTCCCGCCTCCGCGGCCGCGCTTTTATGCAAGAGCAGGAGCTTCGTTCGGCAACCGATCGGCATGATCGCAGTGAGTCACGGCCTGTTGCGACCGGACCAGATCGACCTGGTCTTGGATCGACAACGCAGCCACAAGGACCATCTGTTCGGCGAGATCGCGGTGGAGCTGGGTTTTCTGACCCGTCAGCAGACCGAGATGCTGGTCCGAATTCAAGAGCTCCGGCTTGCGGCGGACATCACCGAGACCCTGGCCTTGGCTGGGGTGTGCACATATGAGGATGGGGTTCGGTACCTGGGAGCCTTCCTGGTTCGTGACTGTGAAGTGGCGGCGATGATGCTGGGGCAAGCGTGAGCGCCTGATCGAGGCTGAGCAGGATATGAGCAAGGAAGTCATCGACAGACTCAAGCGTTCAGCCCAGTTGCCCAGTGCGCCAGGCACAGCGCTTGAGGTCTTGCGCCTTTGCCAGACCGAGGACGTGTCCATCGGCGTCCTGGCCGACACGCTGGCCACTGACCCCGCGTTGTGCCTTCGGCTGCTGAAGTACGCGAACTCCGCCATGTTCGGCGCCAGCAAGGAGATCGCCAGTGTTCGCGACGCGGTGCTGATATTGGGTCTTCGGTCGGTCCGGGTCATGGCCCTGGGTTTCTCGCTGGTGTCCACCCGAGACCCCAAGGCGTGCAAGTCTTTCGAGTTTGACCGGTTCTGGGCCCACTCCGTGGCTCGAGCCGCGGCCGCTCGTCACCTGGCGGCTCGGCTTCGGATCGCCTCGCCCGAGGAGGCCTTCTCGATCGGCCTGCTGTCGCACATCGGCAAGCTGGTGTTCGCGGTGGGAATGCCCGACGTCTACCCGGCCGTCCTCCAGGTGGCCGGAGGCACGCTCGCCCGGGCCGAACGGCACGAGACCGCCTGCCTGGGCTGCTCGCACTATGACCTGGGCGCCGATCTGCTGATCGAATGGGGACTGCCCCAGTACATGGCGGACATCATCCGGGCCCAGTCCCACCCCGACACGTATGAACCGGACTCAGAGCTGGGCAGATGGGTGAGCCTCATCCGCGCCGCCACGGACACCGGCGACATCGTCTGTAAGGCATCTCCAGACTACATCCTGGCCACCCGCCGGCAGTCCATCATCAACTCCGGCCTGATCCCCGAAGAAGAGGTGAATCAGGTTCTGCAGTCGGTCAAGGCGGAGTTCAACGACCTGGTGACCATGCTCTCGATGAAACCGGGAACGAAACCCCGCGACCAGGAGATCCAGGCCAGGGCCGGGGCCATGCTCAACGAGCTTCGCCTCAGCGCCCAGCTGCAGAGCGAGGTCGCCGAGAAGGGACAACCCGAAGTCCGGCCAGAGGCGGCCACCGACGAACTGACCGGAATCGCCAACCGCCGGGCGTTCGACCAACGGCTGGCCGAGGTCCTGGAGGAAAGCCGGCTCAGGGGCGACTCGCTCGTCTTAGTCATGATGGATATCGACTCGTTCAAGCAGTTCAACGACACGTTCGGTCACAAAACCGGCGACGTCGTGCTGCAGGCCGTCGCCCAGGCCCTGCTCAAGACCCTGCGATCGGTGGACCTCCTGGCCCGCTATGGCGGCGAAGAGTTCGCCGCGATTCTGCCCCGCGCGGACCGTCTTCTGGCTGCCCAACTTTGCGTGAGACTGAGGCGGGCGGTCGAGGTGTGTACGGTCAAACATGGCGACCGAAGCCATCGGGTAACGATCAGCGTGGGAGCGGCCCTGGCCCCCGTTCCGTTGGCCGGGTGCGGGGCCAAAACGTTGCTCCAGGTCGCCCAGGCCGAACTACGCGCGGCTAAGGCGAAGGGGCGCAACTGCTGCAGCATGAGGCAGATCCCGTCGCAGATGAGAATCGCGTCCGCCCCGGCGAATCCCCGCTGATTGAGCGTTGTATGGGGGGGCAGACCCTGGCAATCCCGCCCTCGGTCAGGTTCTGGCGCGAACCCCGGACACCCCGATCTCATCGCCGAGTGAAGAGGCCGGGCCGTGGATCTTCGCTCCTGGTGGCCTCGACCATCGGCGCGGCTTCCTCCATCATCGGAGAAGGGCTTCTCGCCTGCACCCGAGTTCATCCGTCAACAGGACACGCCCAACGCGGGACTCTGCGGGATGTTCCTGTACAATACGATCCATGCTGAGGCTTGGAAGCGTCGAACTCGTCACCCACCTGCTGCTCGCTCCGATCGCCAGGTACTGTGACCTCGCCTTTCGGTTGACGATTCGACCGCTGGGCGGGCTGGGGCTGGCGTACACAGACCTGGTGAACCCTCGCGGGCTGCTGCGTCGGACGGCCAAGTCGATGGAACTGGTTCGGACCGAATCCGGGGACCAACCGTTGTGCGTTCAGCTCTACGGGAGCGAGGTCCGGCCGATGGCCGAGGCGGCCCGCTGGTGCCAGGACCATGGGGCGGCGGTTGTTGATATCAACATGGGCTGCCCGGCGGAGAAGATCACCTGCCGCGCGGGCGGTGCATCACTGCTGCGTGACATTCCGGCCGCGGCCCGGTTGGCGGAAGGAGTCGTCCGGGCATCGCGCGTGCCGGTAACGGCCAAGATCCGTCTGGGATGGAACGACGATGAGATCGTGGCTCCGTCGCTGGCCGCCGCGCTGAAGGAGGCCGGGATCGCCGGCATCATTGTCCACGGTCGGACGGTGGAGCAGCAGTTCGCCGGCCCGGCCAGACTCGAGGAGATTAGCCGCGTGGTGACGGCAGCGGGACCGATCCCGGTAATCGGCAACGGCGGGATCGGATGCCCTCGCGACGCGGCGGAGATGATCCGGCAAACGGGCTGCGCGGGGGTGATGATCGGCCGGGGCGCCCTGCGCGATCCCTGGCTGTTCCGCGACACCTACGCCTTCCTGGTCACGGGCGTGGTTCCCGAGCCGCCGACGAGGGTCGACCGGATCGCTTTCATGAACCGACACTTCGATCACCTGGTTCGGCTCAAGGGTGAGCGGTTGGCGTGTATCACCTTCCGGCAACGAGCCAGCTGGTACATTGGCAGGCTGGGCGATGACTCCACCTTCAAGCACGGCGTCCGCACCATCGTCCGGGCCGACGACTACCGGAGGCTGGTCATTAAGCTGATGGAATCCGTGCAGCCCATGACCGACGGGAAGAAGCATCACGGCACCGCGCGGGGCCGGCTCGACGGGCTGGACAAGCGATCGTGGAGGCCCGATGATGGTCTCGCTGCGTCGTGCGGTTAACACCGCAGGGCAGTCGACGATGAGCGGGAGCCGATTTTGATACTCCATCGGTTGGTCGCGTTTCCGGAAAGCCGGGACATCCTCAGGCTCCATCTCTGGGCAACGCCGTTCATCGCCCTTCAGGCTGCTGTCTACCAGATGCTGCCTGTCCTTCTCCGGCAGCATTTCGCCGCCGACGAATGGCAGACGGCCATCTCGACCGCGGCCATCTCGATCACGCTGCTGTTGTCGGTGGTCTGGAACGAGCTGTACTGCCGAGCTCGTCCCGGGCTCTACCTGACCCTCTTGTGGACACTGGCGATCGCGCCGCTGGGCGGGATTGCGCTGTGCTACACTGCCTGGAGCGCCCTGTTCTTCATCGTGGTCGCAGCTACGGGCTTCGGCGGCATGCAGCCGCTGAGCGGTGATATCCTGCGTAACAGCTACCCGCCGATGGCCCGTAACCGCATCTTCAGCGTCATCCAGATGGTCAGCCAATGCACGGTCATGGTGGGCACCTACCTGATCGGCTTGTGCCTCAACTACTGGCCGGAGGCCTTCCGGGTGTACCTGCCGGCAGGCACTCTGGCGGTCGGCGTGGGCATGGGCCTGCTTTACCGGATCACCCAGAAGCAGTTGTTCGTCGAACGCCGGCAGACTCAGCGCTCTGAGCCGCTTCTGACCAGCCTGAGTCGTGTCTACCACAACATGCTGAGAGTATTCCGCGAGGACAGCATCTTCCGGCGGCACGAGACGGCGTTCTCACTCTATGGTCTGGGCTGGATGATCTGCTGGGCCCTACTCCCTTTCATCTGTGTCGACAAACTCCAGCTGACCTATGCGGAGGTGGCCCGCTCAACACAGACCGTCTTGCAGCTGATGCTGATGGTGACCATGCTCCCGACCGCCTATCTGATGGACCGCTTCGGCCCGCTGACGATCGCGGCGTGGTCGTTCGCCCTGCTGATCTTCTATCCGATTGGCCTGATGTGGGCTCACGATGTCAACAGCCTGACGTTTGTCACCATCGCCTATGCGGTCATGCTCAGCGGCGTGAACCTGACCTGGACACTTGGCCCCATTCTTCTCGCTCGCGATGCTTCGCAGGCTCCCACCTATCTGGCAATTCATGCAACCATGGTGGGTATTCGTGGTCTCGTCGGCCAGTTTCCGGCGGTGGCCCTGTATCGCTGGACGCAGGATTTTCACCTCCCGCTGGCCATCGCCGCCGTTCTCTTCGCCTGGGGAGCAGTAATCATGTTCCGGGTGGAGCGGGACCGTCGAACCGCCGCGAAGGCCCGCTCCGAGGCCGAGCCCATGCCCTTGGCGCCTCCTCCATGATCGCCGGCCACCGCCGGCTGTCCAATGCTTGGCGGATGCACGCGCCGCTCAGGGCGTGACCTCGTCGGCCTCGTCCACGTCGAAGTCGCCGTCCTTGTCCAGGCAGGCGCAGGACGGCAGGATGCCCGTCCGGTAGGGCGTGCCCGAACCTGAGTAGCACGCGTGGGTGGCGGCCAGGTCGTCGGCGTCGGCATCACCGTCGCCGTCCAGGTCGCCGACCGTTGGACTACAGCTGAAGCCGCCGCTATAGAGGGCCATGGTGTCGACCCGGAGGATCTCGGCGCTGCTCGTCCACAGATACAAGCCGCTCACATAGGGGCCGGTCGGGGTACCGGCGGTGTAGGCCGTAATCTCTTTCCCGTTGATCGTGAGTCTGGCCGTACCCGCCGTGGCATCGTACCAGAGGGCGAGTTCGATGTAGGCCGAGCCCGGATTGAACTTCGTGCCCGCCACCGGCCAGCAGTCAGTGTCGAACATGACCCCCGCGCCGCTGAAGCACCGCTGGAGCACGCCGAAATCGACCTGATCGATGTCGCTATCCTGGTCAAAATCCACATCGCCGCACTGGCCAGCAATGGTGTGGATGGTCGGGCCGGTGTAGCATCCGATGAAAGCCAGCACATCATCGCCGTCCACGTCCTGATCGCCGTCGGCGTCTGGTGAGGGCGGTTCGGCCGTTCCAACCGACCCGGTGACCGGGCCGCCGACCACCGTACCACCCACTCCCACGGTGGCCGGGCGACCGACCTTGAAAGACCCGACCGCCACGGCCTCATCGCCGTTCACCAGGGCAATCTGAAGGGCGTTGCCGGCCACCAGCCCGGTATCGAGCCTGAGCACAGCCTTGCCCATGACGACGCCGAGATTCCTGGCCGGAAGTTGCAGGGTCGGCAGCTTCACCCAGGCCGAGACTGCGGCCGCGCCCGCCGGCAGGGCAACTACGCGCTTGTCCGACGCGTAGTCGTCATCGGTCAGACTCCAGCCCACGTCGGAACCCGTTTTCAGATTACCTTGGAGGGAGTAATCGGCCCGGCGCATGTCTTCGACGCCCCAGCTGTTGACCAGGACCGGATTTGCCTGGGTAGGGGTGGCGATATCCAGGGGCGGGTTACTGTCCGTGTCCGCCTTGAACATGACATAGGTCCGCTGTGACCGGCTCACTCCGTCCTGGATGTCGAGCAATGCGGCGTTGACGGGATCGGACACCTCGATCGGCTCGTCCGACTGGTAGATCATCACATACTTGTAGGGAGGAGCATTCTCGTAGGCGCCGCCCATATTGCTCCAAGCGTGGAACGAGCCGATCGGGTTCCCGCCTGCGTCCACCATTCCGCCAATGTTCTGGCGTACCCAGTCGGCCATATCCACCGCCTGCCAGCCGAACAGCGGGTGCAGCGACCCGTGGGGCAGGGAATGGACCTGCGAAATCGGGATGAGGTACCCGCGGATCTCCATCGCCTTGTAGTCTCTGGCGATGTTCTTCCGCGTCGTCCCCGTCGTCGTGAGCCGCAGGGTGTTGTAGTGACGATATCCTTCCGGCTCTTCGAATACCTGTCCGGGAGCCAGGTCGGGGCTCTTGTACTCGAAGTAGTATTTCGAGCCGCCCAGCCCTCTCTGGTTGGCCCCGGCGTTGTTATACCAGAAGTAGTTGCTCGCAGATTCCCATCCGGGGCCGGTTGCCGCACTGTCGTTCTGTTCCCAATCCCAGTTGTTGTCTGTTGGAACCCCGCTGCCGGTCGCCCCGCCGCCGTCGTCCCGGCGATTGTCCGTCCACGTTTCGCCTTCAGCCAAGATACCGAACTGCGGCTCGCTCTTCGTAGTCAGGCTCATGAAGCCCGCGTCGAGCTCGTCGGTCGGAAGACAGCAAGGATCATGTCGGATGTGGTAGGCGTAGGTGTAGCCGGGACTTGCCGGATCGTTGTCGATGATCTCAGTCGAGAGATATCCGTGAGGATTCAACAGGACGGTGACATCGTCGGCGGTCATGGGCAACCGATCGGGCCCGGCCGCCTGGTGTATCAGCTCGGAAGTATAGCCATGGGTGAAGAACCAGTACTCTTCGTATGGCGCGGCGAGCACCGAGGCTGCGACCCAGAGAACACCCGCGATGGCCAGAACGATAGTCCTTGCCGCTTTCCTGCCCACCATGATATGCTCCTTCATAGAAGTACGGAGATCTTAGCGAGGGGCACGGCCCACGCCTGTTCGCTCTCGGTCCCGACAGAGAAGCTGGAGGTGGGGCGACGCTGGGGCAATCGCAGAAGATGAGTGGCCGGTCGCCTCTTCAGACAGAGTGTGCCTTCCCGACAGGTGGAGACAAACCCTGCCTAATCCTATGATAGGCCGGCTGGGCGGGACGAGGCCATGCCCGAAAATGGTGGAAGGAGGGGTGAGGTACCACAGGATCCTGCCAGTTACGGTCGGTGCCGGGATAGCCACTTCGACTCGCGGCCATCCCCGCTGTCGCCGAAATGGCCGCTGGGGCGGACCGTGCTGATCTGCCGGGGGAGGGCGATTGAACGGGCGACGCGGTGGAAAAAACGGCCACAACCTACGCGTTCGCCTGACGAAACACCGTCACGGGCTTCCCGGACGGCCCTTCCGCCGCGCAAGCTTGCCCCTTCGCGGGTACGGCCCTCATAGCGGAGGCCCGTGTTCTGCGGCTCGGATGCTGGTGAGTTGACGGGCACCGGGGTCCTGATGGCATTTTTACTGGTGCTGAAAATGGTCCAGCACCACGCGTTTGGTCTCGCCCGGCTGCAGCCGGATGGAAACGGTCTTTCCGCGGTAGAGCAGGGTGCCGTGCGTGCCGTTACCGCCTCGCACGGCAACGTCGACCAACTGGCCGTCTCTCCAACGCATGTCGATCTCGAAGCCGCCGCGGGCCCGCAGGCCGGTCACGCTTCCAGTCGCCCAGGCCTTGGGCAAGGCCGGCAGCAGACTGATCACCCCCTCGTGTGACTGTAGCAGCATCTCGGCCACGGCCGCGGTGATACCCAGGTTGCCGTCGATCTGCATGGGGGGATGGTTACCGAACAGGTTACGGCACGTCGAAGGCGTGGAGAGCAGGGCTACGAGCATGTCGTGCGCTTTCTCGGCCTCGTGCAGGCGGGCCCACAGGGCGCCCCGCCAAGCGAAGGCCCATTCACGGTTGCTGTCGCCGGTTTGGCCGCGAGCGGTCAATGAGACCGCGGCCGCTTTGGCCAATTCGGGGGTGCCGACCACGTTGACTTGGCGCCCGGGGTAGACCGCGAACAAGTGCGACGTGTGTCGGTGATGATCGTTCGGATCGTCGCGGTCAACCATCCACTCCTGAAGCTGGCCCCATCTACCGATCTTCGGGCCAACGAGCTTGTGGCGCATGGCCGCCACCTGGGCCCGAAAGTCGGCATCGAGCCCCAGCGTTTCGCTGGCCTGGACGAAGTTGGTGAACAGATCCCAGACGATGACCTGGTTATAGGTGACCCCGTCCTCGTTGGGCCCGTGTTCGGGGGACCAGCCGTTAGGCACCACGAGTCGGCCGTCAGGCAGGGCCTTGAGATGGTCCTCCCAGAACTCGCAGGTCTCCTTAAGGATGGGATAGGCCACGTCACGGAGAAAGACCCTGTCGCGGCCGAAGGCGTAGTGCTCCCACAGATGTTGGCAGTACCACGCGTTGGCGGTCTTGTCCCATCGCCACCCCATGCCACCGCAGATGTTGTGTGAAGTCCGCAGCGCCCAGCCGCGTACCGTGCCGCTCGCCGTGGCATATTCCTTCTCGGCTTTGGTGGCTTTTCGCCACGGATCGAGCTGACTTCTGATCAAGTCGAACAGGGGACGATGACATTCTGCGAGGTTAGTGATCTCCGCCGGCCAGTAGTTCATCTGGATGTTGATATTGGTGTGGTAGTCGCAGGCCCAGGGGGGGGCGTTGCTCTCGTTCCAGAGCCCCTGCAGGTTGGCCGGCAGGTCCCCCGGGCGCGAGCAACTGATCAGCAGATACCGGCCGTACTGGAAGAACAGGGCTTCCATCTCCGGGTCGCCGCCTTTGGCCACCCGGCTCTTGCGCTGGTCGGCGGGCAGTGCCTTACGTTCGTCGGGCGACGGGCCTAAATCCAATGCCACGCGGTTGAAGAGGGCCTGGTAGTCCCTCACGTGGTCCTGCCTGAGTGCGGCATCGTCCTTGGCCAGGGCCTTGCTCATCTGGCCGTTCACGCTTTCATGAGGGGGGTCGCCGCGGTAGCCGCGGGCGTAGTCCATCGCGTAGTCGGTGCCCGTGGTCACGTACAGTGTAACGCTGTCGCATCGCGTGAACTCGATCCGGGCATCGACCGCCTTGAGCGATCCACCCCGGTGAGCGGCCGACAACTGGGCCTCGTACTTCATGCCGTTGCAGAGTGCTCCCGAGATGATCAGTCGGCCGTCGCGCCCCACCGTGCGGGCCTTGTGGGCGTCATGGAGTTCGATCGAGCCCGTGCAGGCGCCGGGCTGGTCCGCGGTCAGCCGAACGACCAGCGCCTGGTCTGGCCTGCTGCAGAAGTACTCCCGGGAGTAATTGACCTCGCCGACCCGATATCGCACGCCCGCGATGGCGGTGGAGATATCCAGATCGCGTCGATAGCCGCTCGCCTTCTCGTGTCCGGGCAGTTGGATGAGTACTTCACCGAACTTCTGATACGCCCCCATGGTCTTGTCGTAGGAACCTTCCACCGGGTCGTAGCTCCCCGATGGGTTCTCGTCGCCGGTCCACAGGCTGTCCTCGTTGAACACGATCTTCTCGAGACCTGTTCCCCCAAAGACCATTCCGCCCATGCGGCCGTTCCCGATGGGCAGGGCCTCGGTCATGCCCGAATTGGGCTTGGCCGGAATGTCGTACCACAAGGTCAGGTCGCGACGCGCTGCCTCCCCGTCGGCTGCCCAGGCACCGTTCGCCAGGCAAAGGCCCAACAGAAACAGCCATGTCGTCGTCCTGAACAGGATCGCTGAAAACATGGGGGACCGCCTTTCCCACCGGCTTGGTGATCACCGCTCCCGGCGGCCTCCGGACGGCCTCAACCAGCGCCGCGTGACGAGGCCGCGACGGTGCATCCGCGGGCTATCCGGACTGGCCATCGGATGGGCCTCGCGCCGCGGCTTCGTCCGCCTGCTGGTTCATGCGAGCTGCGTGGGCCAGGGCGCGATGCTCGGCGTAATGGCGCAGTTCGTCATCCCGGCCGCAGGAGAATGACTCCACGGCCGAGTTCGTCGCCGTGTCGAGTACTTCCCAGGCGCAGGCATCGAGGTTGTACTTTGCAAAGAAACGGGGCATCACAAACCGACCTCCATGGCGACCGGATTGTATCCCGGCCGGGCCGGCATGTGAAGTCGTCTACCGGCTCCGAAGGTGCCGTTCGGAGAGACGTCAACATCCGAGTAACGCCGTCGCCGACGGCAGTGTTCCCCCAACGGATCGCCGGTCGAGCACTCCGTCCCGACGCCGCCTCGGGGGGAATGCGGGGCGGCGAAGGTCGCGGTTCCTACCCGCGGTTTGTGCCGGTCTCGTTGGTGCCCTACAATGGCCGGACGGACAGGGTACCGGCCGCACGGCGCTGTGACTCTTTATAGAGGCTAGTTCTGTGTACAAGATCTCCTGGCCAAACCGGATCACGCTGGCTCGCATTCTCCTCGTCGGGCCGTTCGTGGTCATGCTGCTACACCTGCAGGATCCGGCCTGGGGCGACCGGGCACGATGGCTCGCCCTGGGGATCTTCGCGGCCATGGCGGTCAGCGACGCCCTGGATGGATACCTGGCTCGCCGGCTGCACCAGGAATCGGCCGTCGGGCGGTTCCTCGATCCCCTGGCCGACAAAATGCTGATTCTCTGCTCGGTCGGCCTCCTGGCTCACCGAGGCACGCACGTCAGCGGCATGCTTCTTCCGGACGTGGTGGCGGTGACCGTGATCGGCAAGGACCTGATCGTGGTCATCGGTTTCTGTATTGTCTACTTCTCGACCTCGCGGATCTACATCGAACCCCGCCGCGTCGGCAAGCTGTGCACCTTCGCTCAACTCAGCATGGTCATCTCGATTCTGCTCTCGCCCGATCTGCCGGAATCGCTGTCCTGGATCCCGGTCGTGTTGTGGTGGACGGCGTCCATCCTGGCGGCGGCGACCGTGATCCAGTACTTCCAGATGGCCCGGCGGTTCCTGGCCGCCCATGAAGCCAACGGAGCCAAGGGACGGGCGAACGAAGCGAGAAGCGACCAGTGAGCAACGCGAACGAAATGCAGGAACGCGAGGTCTTTGCCCCGCCACGCACCGAGGTCGTCCGGTCATCGCCCGGGGGGCGACTACCACGATGGGACCGAGCCCTCGTCTTCTTTCTCGTCGCGGTCGCGGGATACCTGGTCCTGCTGAATCAGGATCTGCCACTGATGCGGATCCGGTATACGATCATTCGCGGCGAGCCGCAGGGCTGGCTGAAGGAAGCACTGGGCAGCGTGCGCGAGTTCGGGCAGGCCGGGGCAGTGATTCTGGCCATCGCGATCGCGGCCAGTTACGACCGGCGATGGAAGCCGGTCGTGTGCGCCCTGCTACTGGCCGAGATTCTGGCCGCGGCTGGCTACGATTCGGGCAAGTACCTCCTGCCTCGGCACCGGCCGTACGCGGCAATCCGACAACACGCTGAAGGCTCGGCGACCCCTGGCCTGCAGACGCTGCAGCAATTCACGGTCAGCGATACCTGGCTCGGCTCGCGCCCTTCCAGCCACGGCTTTGACACCGAGTCGTTTCCCTCCGGCCACTCCGCCAGCTCGTTCGCGATTGCCTGCGTCCTGAGCTGCTACTATCCCCGACTGGCCTGGCTGCTGTGGCCGCTGGCGTTCGGTTGTGCGGCCTCACGATACCTTGAAGCCGTGCACTGGCTGAGTGACTGCTGGTTCGGGGCGTTCTGGGGATACCTCTCCGGCCGGCTCGCGTTGTTCATCGTTGTTCGGAGCGGTACCATCAGCGGTAGGGTCCATTCTCGTTCACTGCCGTAGTACTCCGTCTAGCGGACCACGCCGTGAAACGGCCTCAAATCGACCATCCCTGGCGGTACTCGCGATGCACGAACTTGTTGGCATCGGGCAGATTGTTCACCTTCAGGGCGGGCCAGTTCCACTCCAGTGTCCGGCCGGGGAAGCGCAGAGCCACGTTCCCGAGCAGCAGTGCCTCGGTCACCGTGGCCGCGAACTCGAAGTTGGCGCCGGCCGGCTCGCCGCCCCTGCAGGCCTGGAGCCACTCCTCGTGATGGCCGATCGATCGGGGCAGCGTTTTCGGCGGCGGCTTGAACGCGTCTGCCCGGGCGGCAGGGACGAGACGCGGTTTCTGGCCGCAGAATCCGCAGACCAACGCACCCTCGTCGCCCACCAGGATCATACCTTCGTCCTCGAGCGGTCGCTTGGGCTCCATGTGCCGGGGTCTGACCGGGCGCAGCCCGCCGTCGTACCAGAAGACGCTGACCGGCGGCATCGAGCCGCGGGCGGGGAATTCCCAGCGGATGAGAGAAGCCTGCGGCCAGCTTTCGCTGTTCATCTCCGGCTTGGCCCACATCTTGGCGGCGAAGCCCGCGCCGCTCGCCTCGACGGCCAGGGGGCCCCTCAGACGCAGCACTCTGAAGATGATATCGAAGGCGTAGCAGCCCATGTCGCCCAAGGCGCCGGTCCCGAAATCCCGCCAGCCTCTGAAAACCAGCGGCAGATAGGCGGGATGGTATGGCCGATGCGGGGCAGGTCCCAGCCAGAGATCCCAATCGAGCGTCGGGGGGACGGGAGGCGTGTCTGTCGGCCGCTCCATGCCTTGGGGCCAGAACGGGCGGTTGGACCACAGGTGGACCTCGCGGACGGCACCGATGGCCCCGGCATCAACCCACTCACGCAGGAGGCGTGGCTCCTCGCCGGCCTGGGGCCCGGTGCCCAACTGGGTCGCCCGCCAGGTTTCGCGGGTCAGCCCACTAAGCGTACGGGCCTCGTAGATGGTGTGGGTGAACGGTTTCTGGCAGTAGACATGCTTGCCGGCTTTCAGAGCGGCGGAGGCGATCACCGCATGGCTGTGGTCCGGAGTGACGATCAGAGTCGCGTCGAGATCCCTGTGCTGCGAGAACAACTCGTGATAGTCCTTGTAGGTCTTGCACGCCTTGTCGCCGTAGTGGGCGTTGACGGCGTTCCGGGCGGCGGTCAGGTTCTTGACCTCGACATCGCAGACCGCCACGACTCGCACCTGCGACTTGTCGAGAAAGCTCCCCATGTCGCGCATGCCCTGATCGCCCACACCGATTGCGGCGAGGGTGATGACTTCGCTGGGCGCTGTCTGGCCCGCGCCGCCCAGGACATGCCGGGGGACGAGCGTCCACGCAGCACCGGTCGCGGCGGCCCCCGCCACGAACTGCCGGCGAGAGACCCCGCCGGCCCGATTCCGAACTGGCCTTGGTGAGTTCATCCTTCGCTCCCTTCACGAGCCGCCTTCGGATCGAGCGACTTGATGAAGATGTTCTTGAACTGCAGCAGGGCCGGTGGGCTGACCCACTTGCCCTCCTTTTTATCACCGTGGTGTTGCAGGCCAATGGCCCCCTTGGCTGCGAGGCCGGGCAACTTCGCACCCGGAAGGACCGTCTTGCCGTTCAGCACGACCTTGACCACGTCGCCGCGCACGGTGATCTCGTATCGATTCCACTCACCGACCGGCTTGTCCGCCTGAGTCCTGGGGGTGACCGCGGCGCGCACTTCCGGGGACACCTTCGGATCGGTGCGATAGCCGTACATTTCGCCGGAACCGATCGGCCAGCACCAGATATTGCACTGGTTCTTCGCGCTGCCCCGGACCATGACGCCGGAATCGGAATCCGGCAGGGCCATGCGCATTTCCTTGCCGTGGATGTCGCGAGCGTGGGTGCCGTCCGGGAGGATGTACGGCACGTTGGGGTTGGTGTAGGGCGTCTCCTTGATGCGCCAGTCTACGCGGAGAACGAAGTCGGTATACTCCTGCGTGGTCCAGAGGCTCTTATCGCCCTTGGCCGCGCTCCCGGCGTCGTAGTCGATGACCCCGTCGACGACTCTCCAATGGCCGCCGTCGCCCTCGGGCACCTTCCATCCGGAGAAATCCTTGCCATTGAATAGGGAGATGAAGCCTTCCCCGGGCTCGTTGTCGGCCGACCCCACCATCGGCGCCAGCAGGCCCATGACGGCGAACAGTACCGCGAGCAAAACAGGCGTCTTCTTCATGTCAGTCTCCTCGAAACGACGAACAGGTATCCATCAACGTGCCGATGGCGAAGTCGGTTCAGGCCATCGGATATCCGAAGGCGGCCGGCCGGTCTTGGGCCGATCGAACTTCTCGCCGTACTTGGTGAATCCGTCCACGAATCCGCCGTGCGAGAGGAAGAACTGCCCCTTCTCGATGCCCATGAAACGATCGAGGCGGTCTGCCTTGCCGGTTTCGTCGTGACTGAAGGAGGCGGCGGTCAGCTCGACCCACCGGCCCGCAGCTGTTCGGATCCACTGGTTGCCGTAGAGGGCCTTTCGCACGACGTGTCCGTTGGCTCCGCCGAAGTTCTCGCTGAAGCTGTATAGCCCGCGGAGATAGCCGCCCTCCTTGGGGGCTCTCCAACTCGAGATCAGGATCCAGTCCTTCTTCTCCGGGTGAAAGTAATAGCCGGAGTAGATGGTGTGGGTCGCGTCGGTCGGCTTGGCCGTCACGATGAATCGCTGCCTCTCCCCGGTCTTCCACATGAACTTGAGGTGGCTGTGGCCACCGGTGCCTTCGTTGCCGAAATCGCCCGAGTAGACGCCCTCGCCCTTGCCGACCAGGGTGACGCGGTTGTCGGCCGCCACCTTGCTGCGATCCACGGCCTCATCACCGCTGTCCCAGACGCTGAAGATGATCCGCCGTTCGGTCGGGCTGTTGACCTGCATGCCGAAGTAGCCCCGATGCCAGCCGCAGGCCATGTAGTAGGTCCAAAGCGGATCCTCGAGGCCAGTCATCTCGCAGTAGAAGACTTCGACCTCTTCGTCCTTAGGCACGGGGTAGAATAGATGGACGGAGGCGGCGTTGCGGCGAGGCTTGAGATTGAAGTGGGCGTCTTGGGTTGCAGATCCATCCAGCAGCAGGGCTTCCAGGTCGCCCGCGGGCCGGCCTTTCTCGTTGAGCGATTCGAGCGCAAACCGCTGGTATCCCGCGGCCGGCACCTCGAACAACCCAAAACGCACGATGACCCGATCCCGCCCGTTGCCCTCGGCCGATGATTCACGGGATCGGCCGGCCACGGTGAGCCGCAGGCGTGAGGTCGCCCCGGACGGTAACCGCAGCTCGACGCAACACTCGAGCGACCCCGGCTTCTTGAGCTGTCCGAACCACAGCACCTTCTGCGACGGGTCCTTCCAGCCGGTGACGCCCTTCTCGGAAACATGCACCGCTTCCGGCTTTGGATCGACGTAGGCGGTGGATGCGGGCACACGAAGCCTGCCATCCGCCGCCGCCGCCATCGAGGCGGTGAAGCACAGCCCGACCATCGTCCAGATCCTCATCATCTCACGATCCTCCCTGACAGACCGCTCACAGCGTCCACGGCGACCGCATCGCCCGCGTGAGCCTCTTGGTTGCCTCGGCGTCGCCCACGATCGCTTCCTTCCTGGGATCCCAGGTGATCCTGCGCTTCAACCGAATGGTGATATCGGCCAGGTGGCTGATGATGTCGGAACGCACGGCGTCGCCGAGCGGGCTAACCGTCCTGCGGCGCGATTTCACGGCGTCGATGAAGTTCTGGTCCTGCCGCGGGCTCCCGATGAGATGAACCTCGTCGGGACCGATCTTGGACTGCAGCAGTGACTTGGGCTCGGCGTCAATCCCGCTACGCCAGATGCGCACCCAGCCGTTTGGCCCGATAAACTTGGTCGAATCACCACCGGGCTTGAAGGACATCTTCACGCCGTTGGCCATCTGGTAGGTCACGTCCCAGTTGATCACCGTGTTGTAGAGCCCTTTCGTCGGTACCTTGCCGGTGCCTTCGACGGTCATCGGGCCGGCGATGTCGGCGTCCGAGCCCCAGATCATGATATCCAGCGGGTGCGCGCCCCAGCCGGCAAGATAACCAATCGAGTAGTCGTAAATGTAGTACGTTCCGGGTGTCACGCAGCGGTCCTTGGTGTACGGCGCCATCGGGGCCGGACCGATCCACATCGAATAGTCAAGGGTCGGCGGCACGGGGATTTCCTCGGTCGAGCCGCCCTCACCGCCGTCGGGCGCGATGACCTCGATGGTGTGCACCTTGCCGATTCGCCCGCTGCGAACCAGCTCGCAACCGAAGCGGCAGTGGGCCGAGCTGCGCTGCTGGGTGCCGTACTGAAAGACCCGCTTCTTCTCGGTGAAGATCTTACGGCAGGCAAGGTCCTGCTCGATAGTCACGCCGAGCGGCTTCTCGACGTAAGCGTCTTTGCCCGCCCGAGCCGCAGCAAGGGCGATCGGCACGTGCCAGTGATCGGGTGTGGCCACAACCACCGCGTCGATGTCCTTGCGAGCCAGCAATTCGCGGAAGTCGGCGTAACCCTGGCCGTTGATCCGCCGGGCGGCCGCCGCGCGGCGATCGCTGTAAGCGTCGGCGACGGCCACGCTCTGGGCGTTCTTGCAGTTCAGGAATCCGTTGAGCAGGTAGGTTCCCTGGCCGCCGACACCGATGTGCCCGAGTGTCACCCGCTCGCTGGCCGGGGCTGTTTCAGCGTTTCCCAGCGCCGTCGAGGTGATCATGTACGGGGCACTGGCCACAGCCATCGCCCTCTTCAGAACATACCGCCTGGTCGTCTTCCAGTCCTGCATCATCGCGCCCCTTTCTCGTCACGGATCCGAGATGTGGCCGGCAGTCGCGCAGGGTCAACCAGCGCCGGCTGGGCCGGCTCGCATTATACCCGGTGGCTCGAGTTGCACGACCCTGAGCGATTGGCGTCCTTTACGCCCCGCGCTGAGCCTACCTTGTTAAGTGTGCGAGTGCAGGAGTGTGGGACCGGCATCTTGCCTTTCAACTGACAGACTGCAAGCCGGTCCCCCACTGCCTCCTGAGATAGGCAGTCAATCCTTGGGCCAGTCCGGCAACTTGAATTTGAGCACAGCCTTGGTGGTGTGGTTCCGGTAGTGCCCGACCATCATCTTGGACAGCGACTGCACCGAGAACCGCGTACCCTCGATCTTCAGATCGGCCTGCGTGTTGGCCAGGAGATAACTGAACCGCTCGGTGAACGCCGCGGTTCGCTGAACGTAGCGGACCATCTCGGAGGTGTCCCAGTCGGGATGGCGAGGCTTGAAGTCGGGGGGCATCTGGGCCGGTCCCCACTTGATGAGTGGGATCTCCGGGTCCATCGCGTGGTAGATCTGGCTGAAGAAGTTCAGCTCCGCGCCAGTGGTGTGCTCGAAGTTCCATCGGATCGTGTGCGTGCCGTCGGACGGCTTGTGATCGAGCTGCACCTTGGTGACCTTTCCCAGGGCGTCAATCAGCGCCTGCCGATCAGCACGCATCGATTCGAGGGCGGCCTGCATGTCGGCGGCCGGCTTGGCCGGCTTGAAGTCGCAGGCGATGACCGCTGCCGGCCCAGGCTCGGCGTCCGGCTTCGCCGCCGGCTGGGCCGCGGCGATCGCGTTGCCCTTGACCTCGCGAACGGGTATACCCGCCTCCTTGGCCTTGGCCAGGAAAGCATCGAGCCTGGCGAGCGGGATCTTGCCCACGCTGGTCTTGAAGTGAATCGGCCAGACAAAACGGCGGGGCCTGATCTGCTTGACCACCTCGATTGCCTGAGTCGGATCGAGCGTGTACGTCCCGCCCACTGGGATCAGGAGGACGTCAACGGGGCCGATGGCCGTGAGTTGCTCGGGGGTCAGTGTGTGGCCAAGGTCTCCGCAGTGCAGGATCCGCACGCCGTCGGTCTCGATCAGGAACATGGCGTTCTTGCCGCGTCTCGCTCCCGACTCCGCGTCATGGAACGTGGGGATGCTCTTGACGTGGACGGCATGGCTGGTGGGAGTGCCGACCTCGGTCTTCGCCAGCCACTTGATCTCCGCCTGATTCGGCCGGCGGTCGAGGTAGTGGTCAATCTCGGCCCAGTTCTTGTCCGGCTTGAGCCCATGAACAATGACCGGCTTGCCTTTGACCACATCGAAGCCGGTGTGATCGAAGTGCTCGTGTGTCGCGAGAACCAGATTGGCAGTCAGGTCCGGCTTGGGAAAGCCCATCTGCTCGGTGGCCAGGAAGGGATCGATCACGATAGTGAATCCCCAGAAGGTCTCGATCGAGACGCACGCCTGCCCCCACCATCGGATCGCCGTCGGGGCGGACTCGTCGTTCGCGTTCGGAGGCTGGGCGGACTCAGCGGCGGGTTTTGCCGCGGCCGCAGGGGTCGTCTGACCGCTCTGTGCCAGGACCGCTGTGCACCAGCTCACCAGGCAAGCGAAGGCCATTGCGTTGAACCATGGGCATCTCATCGTGATTCTCCTTTGAGGGGTGTGTTCCGCTCTCAACCGATCGCCGGCCGTCCGGCTGTCCACCGGTCCCATCACCCTCCGGTTCGTCAATGGGTTGTCCACACCGGGACCGCTTCCGAACGCTGCGTCATTATAGCAGGTCGGGTGAAGAGGCCGCAGGCAGGCGAAGCCCATAAGCCGCTTCCTCTCGTCTACGGCGCCGAACGCCGGATAACCCTGCGTGGCCTGCAAGAGCTGATCGAAGAACGGGCGGCGTACCGGCTGCTCGGGGTAAGCGGCAAAGCTGTGGTTGACATCGTGACTGAAGATCTCGACGACCGCGTCACCGTGACAAACGGTCATCGATTCCAGGGTAAACCGCGTATGCACCTTCTCGTTGGTCATGTGCTCAAATGCACCTCATAGCACGTTGACCGACTACCTCTATCGCTATCGTGCAGCTCCGAACAAGTGAAACTCCCAGATCGTCGGCCCGTCGGTCGCTTCGGTGATGTTCAGACGCACGCGTTGAGCGGTCACCGGATCAAAGCTCACCGCCAGTTGCGCCCCCAGGTTCTCCCCTTGGTAGCACGGCCTCCATTGGTCATCCTGGAAGTACTCGATAGCGAACTTGCGAACGCGCTTGAGTTCCGGAAACGCCTGCTTGATCACGGCACGGCCGATGGTCGCCGGTTTGCCGAGATCAACTTCCAGCCACGCGAACCTAACGCCTCCGTCCGTCGCCCAGCGGGTATCGTTACGGCCGTCCACGGCCCTGTCCGCGCCGTACTCAGCTTGGTTCTGGTACACGTTCGAAGCCGTGGCCTTGGCGTTCGTGGTCAACGACTTCGGTGCGGGGACTTCGATCGCCGGGATGGCCAGCGATGAACGGTCCAGTTCCAGAGCCACGATCGTGTCCAGTGCCTGACGGTCGCCTTGAGGCACCGAGATATCCAGGCCGGTGGCCGTCTGATGGACCACGGCCTTCCCGCCGGTCAGTGCCTCACTCTTGACCACCTTGGCCGGGATGGCCGGCAGCTTGACCGCGTCCTCGGTCCAATCGCGGATGTGGAGGTAAATGGTGTTCCCCTTGCGCGTCGAAACGCCGTAGTCCCCCGGCTTGAATGGCCCGCCGCGCGTGCCGTAGATGCTCTGGCCGTACTCGGCCAGCCACACCCCCATCTCCTTGATCCGATTGGCCTGATCGGGTGCGATCTCTCCGCTGGGCATCGGTCCGACGTTCAGCAGGATATTGCCGTCGCCACCAGCCCCGCGAATCAGCATATCCATGCAGGCTTCGTATGGCTTGACCCCATCCTCCGGCCCGCCCCAGGACCACTGGTCTCTCGACGAGAGCGTCATGCACGATTCCCACGGGCGGCGGACGTCGAAACCGCCGATGATCTGCTCGGGCGTGTAGTAGTCCGCCTCCGAACCGATGTAGCGCCAGTCGCTGTGCCCGATTGGCTCCGGACCGAGATCCAGCCGGTTGTTGATGACGATCTTGGGCTGCAGCGACTTCACCAGCCTGTAGGTCTCAGCCTGGTCGTAGAGCGGCTCGCGGGAATCCCAATCGAACCAGAGCAGATCGATGGTGCCGTAGTTGCTGAGCAGTTCGCGCAGCTCGGCCTTCATTCGTTCGAGAAACACCTTGTTCCGTTGGGTGCGGAAATCCGGATCGCGCCAGTCCATCGGCGAGAAGTACCAGCCTAGGCGCATGCCCTGTTCGTGGGCCGCCCTGGCAAGTTCGGCGCAAACGTCACGCTTGAACGGCGTGTTCATGATGTTGTAGTCCGACGCCTTCGAGTCCCAGAGCAGGAATCCGTCACAGTGCTTGGCGGTGAGCACCATGTACTTCATGCCGGCCGCCTTGGCGAGACTCACCCACCGGGCGGCGTCGAACTTCGTCGGGTTGAACTGCTTGAACAGATTGTCGTACACCTCGACGGGAATCGGTCCTCGGTTGGGGCACTTGGGATTGGAGTTGGCCCGCGACCAGCTGATCTCGGTGCCCTTGAGGCTGACCGGTCCCCAGTGGATAAACATGCCGAAGCGCGCCTCCCCCCACCACTTCATCCGCTCGGGATACGGTCTCGGCATGTCGGGCGGCGCTGCCTGCGGAGTCTCGGCGGCGTGCAAGACCGGGGTAGTCAGTAACAGGGTGACGATCAGATGTCGAATGTGATTCATGGTCAGGATCCTTCCATCTGACGTGACAGGTTGTCTCCTTCTGGACGGCACAGGCCGAGCCGACGACCTGGCCGTCGTCGACCGCTCTGAAAAACCGCTGAACGCCGAACCGGCCGCGCAGCTCGTCGAGCCGGCCTATTCACCCCCGTCACGAGCGGCATGCTGTGGCCGGGGAACGTGATTGTACCGCCGGCGGATGTCACTGTCGCGATACCCGCGCGGCATCGCTGACCAGCTGGATTGTCAGACGCGCGTCTGTAGCCTTCGAGCCGTCGGCCAACTGGATGTCACAGGTGGTTGAAGTCGCATGGACGTCAGCGATCAGCAACGCTGGACGGCCGGTGGAGTCCTGACCGGCGAGCACGTCGATGGTCAGGCCGTCGGTCCCGGTGATCGCGGTCATCTGCTCGGTGTCACGACGTTTCGACGTTCTGACGTTTTGGCGTCTGTTTTCCGTCCCTCCCCGTTCGTGTACACTACCCGCTTGGTTTCGTAGCATGGGGAGTACATCATGACGCAGCCGAAGGGCAATCAGCACAAGGAACCGGCCGGTTTACACCCGGTGCCGGCACCGGAGGAGACCTGGCGGGTTTTCCGGATCATGGCCGAGTTCGTCGAGGGTTTCGAGCTCATGAGCCAGATCGGGCCGGCGGTCACAGTCTACGGGTCGGCTCGGCTGACACCGGTGAGCGACATCTACGAGCAGGCGGTCGTCCTTGGCCGCAAGCTGGTTCGAGCCGGTTTCGCGGTGATCACCGGCGGCGGACCTGGGATCATGGAGGCCGCGAACCGGGGAGCCTTCGAGGCTGGCGGGATCAGCGTTGGGCTTAATATCCAGATCCCCACCGAGCAGCAGCCCAACCCGTACGTCACCCACGGCCTGTCGTTCGACTACTTCTTCGCCCGCAAGGTCATGTTCGTGAAATACGCCGTTGCCCTGGCGTGCTTCCCGGGCGGCTTCGGGACAATGGACGAGCTGTTCGAGATCCTCACCTTGTTGCAGACCCACAAAACCAAACCCTCGCCGGTTGTGCTGATTGGAGCCAGGTTCTGGAGTCCCCTGGTCGACTGGATGCGGAAGACGCTGATTGAGGAATACGGGACAGTCAGCCAATCGGACGTGGACTTGTTCATGCTGACCGACGACCTGGATGCGGCCGTCGAGCACATCCGGACCAAGGCCGCCGAGGCCGGCCCGTTGTGGGTCAATCCGCCCAGCGGCACGGGTGGCTTCGTGAAGCGCTAGGACGGACCCGTGATGAGCCATGCGTGATGAGCGTCTGATACGCGGGAGACGGACGGGCGGGCGGTGGCGCGATTCCTCGCAGATTGGGCACCGCTGCGAGCGGCTCACCCCTGTTGGCCTTCTCGGAACAACGCCACTTTCAGTGCAGACGGCGACCGCAGTTCTCGCGGTGCTTGGGCTGGTACTGCCGGCTATCCAAGCCCAAGCCCAACCCGCCGCGGCCGACCCGGTTCAGGTTGAGGCCCTGGAGCAGACGTTGGTCGCGGTGGCGGAGACTTTACGGCCGTCGGTGGTGGCGATTCGAGCCAATCGACCGATGGACGGCAGTGAAACGCAGGAAGCCCCTGAACCGCCCCCGAACGGTGGAGTGCGTCCAGGTTCCAGCCGGCGGGGACGACCGGAGGAGCGGCGATACCCGTCTGTCGGCAGCGGGGTGATCATCAGTCCGGACGGCCAGATCCTGACCAACGAGCACGTCGTGGCCGGAGCCCAGCCGGACGATATCACCTGCATTCTGTCCAGCGGAGAGAGCTACCGCGTGCAGGAGGTCTACGCCGACCCGCGAAGTGATTTGGCGGTGATGACGATCGGGGCCAAGGGCCTCAAGCCGGCCGTTCTGGGCAACCTGGAGACCGTCAGGCAGGGCCAGTTCGCGATCGTGATGGGCAACCCTTTCGGGTCCGCCCTGGAGAGCCGCGGCCGGCCGGCGATGTCGTTCGGCGTGATCAGCGCCCTGGGCCGGGGCCTAAACCAGCAGCTCGATCCCCTGATGACCCAGCGCTACTACGGCAACCTGATCCAGACGGACGCCCGCATCAACCCTGGCAACAGCGGCGGCCCGCTCCTGAACCTGAAAGGCGAGGTCATCGGCATCAATACGGCCATTTCTTCCCGCTCAGGCGGAAGCGAGGGAATGGGTTATGCGATTCCAATGAGTGCCCGAACCAAGGAGATCATTGCCGCCCTGGCCCGGGGCGAGGAGGTCGAGTACGGATTTCTCGGCGTCGGGCTGCGGTCCATTCGCGACGAGGAGCCGCAAGGCAGTGACGGCCCGACGGGAGCGGTGGTCGACTCGATCGAGCGGCAAGCCCCGGCGGCCGCAGCTGATCTGAAGGTCGGCGACATCATCGTCACAGTGGACGGGCATGCGGTCCGGGATGCCGATGAGGCCATCGCGTTGATCGGCGGAGCACGGGTGGGCGTGCCGATGCAGCTGATCTTCCGCCGAGGTTCGCGACGTCTGACCGCCCAGGTCGTGCCCGCCCGGCGGAAAGTGGCTTCGCCGGCCGCATTCAGCTGGCGAGGGATGAGACTGGCCTACCCGGATTGGGAGGTCTGCCGATCGTACAAACTGCCGGCCGACGTTCGCGGCGCGGTGATCACCGAGGTGGAACCGGGCGGCCCGGCAGCCCGCGCCGGTCTGCATGTCGGCCAAGTCATCGACCGAATTGGTGAGGCACGGATCCAGGGCGTTCGCTATCTACCCACCATCACGGCCAAGCTATCGGGACCGGTGAAAATCGCGCTGGTCGGCGATCCACCGACCGAAGTAACCTTACCATAGAGGTTTTCCACGACGAGTTGTCGCGGCAGAATCTGACTCGAAGTCAGGCGACCAGTTCCTCGTCCAGTCGGTCCTTGAAGCGGTTGCGGAGGCGGGCGATGACGTCCTTATGGATCTGGCTGACGCGTGATTCGGAGAGATCGAGCACCACGCCGATCTCGGCCATGGTGAGGTCTTCGTAGTAGTACAACACCAGAACGAGCCGCTCCTCGGTGCTCAATCCGCGGGTGACGAACTCGGTCAGCATGGTTCGGGCGAGCTTGGCGGACGGATCGGTCTGGTCGGTGTCGCCGACATCCCACGATCGTTCGCTGGCCCGGCTGCGTCCGCTGGAGTCGCGAGGATCCATGGCCGAGAAATGCACCTCGCGACCGAGTTGGGAAATGCGGGCCAGCTGATCATAGCGGTCCTGGGACATGCCCATGCGCTTGGCGACTTCGTCGTGCATCGGCGGACGACCCAGTTCGGCGTCGAGCAACTCGCGCACGCCCATCCGCCGCTTCTCGAAAGTGCGCACGGTTCTTGACTGGGGATCCAGGCTGCGCAGCCAATCCATGACCGCGCCAATGATCCGCTGCTGGCAGAAAGTCTCGAACTTGGCTTTGCGCTTGGGATTGTATCCCTCGACCGCCTCGATCAGCCCATCGTACCCGGCGCTGCAGATCTCGTCGTAGCTGATCTGGGCGGGCAGCTTGCGGGACAAGCGGGCCGCCTGAATGTGGACCAGCGGGGCGTACTGCTCCACCAGAGCGTTGCGGTACTTCTCAGAACGGGTTTTAAGATACCTCTTCCACAGTGCCTCGACCGAGTCTTTTGTCGTCGCGGTCATGGGATCCTCCGTGTAGCCATGCCTTCAGACCTGGGATGTCGCGATTGTCACCCGGCGAGGAAGTGAAACGCCTCCGTGCCGGATTGGTGAAGCTCATCCTTGAGTTCACAGCTGTCGCCGCCGGCTATGAGCCGACCAGCTTCCACTATGTACCTATATAAACCCAACAGCCGATAAGATCAAATCAAAAAATCGTCCTCGCCGACGCTTTTTTCCCATTTCCTCATTCGTTGATCGAATAACGGGACTTGAGCAATCTTTTTCAGGCTTTTTCCACCGTCTATCCACCAATTTGTCGGTGGGTAACCACCCGAACAAGCCTTGCTTTGGTGACGAGATATCGCCAGTCGGCCCGGGCGTACTCTCCGATGCGAGGCTTATTGGCCGTGGCGGGCACGGCGCGGCGGCTGGCTCAGGTCAGGATCTGGATGATATTCACGATCATGGACAGCCCCAGAAGGGCGGCCAGAATGAAGACCCAGACCAGGGGGACCACCGGGGTGGAGGGTGTTTCTTCCTTGGGGGCTTCCTCTTTGTGGACTGGGGTACTGCTCTCCGCCAGGCCCTGGAGGATGTTGTCGTCGAGCTGTCGTCGAGCCAGGAGCGGAGGTTCGCCACGCTGGATGGCCTCGAGATCCTTGATGAGATCGCCCATGTTGGGGTAGCGATGTTCGGGTTTCTTGGCCATCATCCGCTCGATCACCTCGCCGACACCGGTGGAGAGCGTGGGCCGCACATGGTCCGGCGGTATGAGCGGTTCAACCAGGTGCTTGTGCATGACCGCGGCGGGCGTCGGGCCATCGAAGGGCACCTTGCCGGTGACCATATGGTAGAAGGTGGCTCCGAGGGAGTACATGTCCGCCCGGACGTCGATGTGGACTTCGCCGCGGATCTGTTCCGGGCTGATGTAGTAGGGGGTCCCGTAGGCTCGGCCGGCCTCCGCCATGGCCGCCTTGATGTCGGAAGTTCGTCGGGCCAACCCGAGGTCGGCAAGTTTGGCTACACCGTCCTCGGTGAGCATGATGTTCTTGGGCTTCACATCGCGGTGAATGAAGCCTCGGGCCGCAGCATGCTCCAGTGCCCGGGCAATCTGAATGACGATCTTCAGGGCTTCCTGCTCAGAATAGGTTCTGTTGGCCGCCAAGTCGTCGTAGACCGTCTTCCCCTGAATATACTCCATGACGAAGTAGTGGTAGCCAGAAGCTTCACCGACGTCGATGGCCTGCACGATGTTGTTGTGGTTGAGCTGGGCGGCAGCTTTGCCCTCTTCCTGAAAGCGCTTGACGAACTCCTGGTTTTCGCTGGCCTTCTTGGGCAGGATCTTCACCGCCACGGTCCGGTCCAGGCTGATCTGGTGGGCCTTGTAGACCTTGGCCATCGCCCCTTCGCCTATCTTCTGCAGCCGATCGTAACCGGGAATGCGCAGCGTTTTGGTGGCGATCGAATCGGTTGAGTCACCACCCAGCCGCTGGAGCTGGGAGCGGGTGATATAACCTGAATGAATGAGCACCTCGGAGAGACTCAGCGTCTTGCCCTGAGAAGCGAGACTCTGCTGCTCCGCGATGCAGGTATTCAGCTCGTCGGGCGTAATGAGTTTCTGCTCAACCGCCAAGCGGCCTATCTGGCTCTCACCTTTTAACGCATCTGCCATGCAGATCCGCTCCGCTCGATTGGTGTCCCCAAGTACGCTCACGCGTAGTTCGTCGCAGAGATGCTCAACGAATCGAACTCAACATACGCGTAATCCGTTTGTTATTCAACACTTGGGGCGGCGATATCGTCACCCGATGTCGGATTATATTCCGCTACGGGGGCATCTTTCCTGGGGATCTTGACCCCATCTGACGATTTTCAGCCAACGACATGCCTCGGCCCTGTCGGGACGTCCCGCGTTCAAGGCCGATAAGGCTGCCTCGACGGCCTCGGCTTGCCGCAATGTGAAGGGGACGCCGACGGCTCGTCGCCAGTCGGCGAGGCCGGTGGCACCCAGGAGCGCCATCCGTAGCCGTTCGAACCCATCCCCTGTTCGCGCCGAAACCGATACCCCTCTGGTCGACCAGCTTCCAATGCGCTCCGCCTGGCCCGGATCAGTGGGCAGATCGTTCTTGTTCCAGACAACCAGCGTCGGCTGCGTGGATGTGAATTCCTGGGTGACGTGGCTCGCATCATTCGCAGGCTGAAGGTCTTCCGGCCAAGGTGGTGAGGACTGGTCGATCACCTGCAGGACAACGTCGGCTGTAACCGCCTGCCGGCGGGTTCGCCGGATGGCCTCGGCCTCGATCGGATCGGCGGTGTCCCTGACGCCGGCCGTATCCACGAATGTGAACGGCACGCCTTCAATGGAGGCGGGGTGCTCGAGCCAATCGCGGGTCGTACCCGGCAGATCGCTGACGATGGCACTATGTCGTCCGGCGAGTTGGTTGGCCAGTGTCGACTTGCCGGAGTTGGGTGGCCCGACGAGGACGACCCGGACACCGGTCAGAGCCCGCCGGACGGTAGGCGAGGCGGCCAGCCACTCTCCGAGCTGTTTCCGGACAGAATCCAGTCGATCAGCTCGGGTGTCGACCATGAGCCGGTCGAGTTCGTTCGGCAGGGCTTCCATCGTCGCCGCCAGCCAGAGGGCGAGGGTCCGGGTCTTCGCCTGCAGGATGGCCTCCAGGGCTTCGCGACGCAGCAGCTCGTTCGCCGCCCAGGTTGAACCGAGCAGCTCGACCGCGGGGACGATGCAGGCACCGGCCGCCTTGAGCAGCAACAGCGCTCGCTGCACGATTCGCGGGCCGCCATGCAGGCTGAGATCGATGACCAGCTGGCCGGCGGGATTGCGGCGGACGGCCACGACCGCATCGTCGATGACCTCGTCGCCGTCCACCAGGCGGCACAGTCGCAGCTCATCCGATGCCGGCGTATCGAACTCGATGGGACGGGACGTTCTGAACAACGGGCGCAGCCATCGGCTGTCGCGGGTCAGGATCTGAATGACCGCGATACCTCCGACCGTAGGCGGGGTAAGGCACGCGGCGAGGGCTGGATCACACCTGTTCATGGCCTTGGTCACATCTGGCGGCCGCATTCAGGTACGCGATGACCAAGCCGTCGAGGCAGAGGTCCGGCAGAACGTGATCGACGAAGTCGCAGCCGCCGGCGATGTCGCGAGCGTTGCCGCCGGTGACAATGAGCGGGGGCCATTTGCCGATTTCGGTGGCGAGTCGTTCGGTGGTTTCGCGCAAAGCCCCGACCATCATGGCGAAGATGCCGTTGCGGATGGCCTCGACGGTATCCTTACCGATGGTACCGGTCGGCGTACCCACCTCGACGAGCGGCAGCTGGGCGGTGTGCTCGTGGAGGGCCCTGGCCGCCAGGGCGATGCCGGGCATGATCGTTCCGCCCATGAAGAAGTTGTTGTCGGCGACGAGGTCGATGGTCACCGCGGTACCGAAATCGGCCACCACGCAGGCCTGTCGGAGCTTGGCGAAGGCGGCCGCCGCAGTGCACAGGCGGTCGGTTCCGACCTTCTCCGGCTCGCGAACATCAGCGCGAATCGGGGGGTCGATGTCCCGACCAACCAGAAGGATCGAACCGATGCCCCGGGCCTCGCACATCGGCTCGAGGCGTTTCATCATCGGTGGGCAGACCGAGCTGACCACAGCAACCCGCGAACCGGATGTGGGCAGACCGTTCCACAAGCCGACCAGATGCCCGACGACGGATTCAATCGGGTCGTTGGGCAAATGCACGGCTGTGCCGCGATTACCGCGAATCCACGTGGCCATACCCACATGGCTGTTGCCGATGTCGATGAGCAGCAAGCCGGTCTCGGCTGCCGCATCCTTGCCTGATCTGGGCTCGTTCTCGCCTGATTCAGAAGCGCGGATCATGGCTTGCCTTCTCCGCTATCCGGGTCGTCTTCCAGTTCCGCCCACAGAGCATCGCCCTCGAACCCCTCGGCGGGTCCGCACGGGTCGTCGCCGTTGCAGCCGTCATCGCCATCCTCGCCTCCCTCGCGGTCCGGGGTGTCGCTGCAGACATCGCCGCAGCGGATGGGCGGGGCCGCGGCGATTGCCCTGAATGGATCGTCGTGCGGCACGGCGGACTTGCTGGCCTGCTCGGTCTGACGGACCTCCTGGATCATCCGCCACAGTGCGTCGCCGAGTTGCTCGATGCCCGCGCCAGTCACTCCGCTGATGGCGATCACTTCGCGGCCGAGGGCATCCTGCAGTCCCTGCACCGCCGAGAGGTTGTCGGCCAGGTCGATCTTGTTAGCCACGATCAGCTCCGGCTTCCTGGCCAAGTCCTGCGAGTACTTCTGCAGCTCATTGCGAATGACGTGGTAGGCCTCGACCGGCGTCGGATGCTCGACGATCGGGTGGACGTCGACCAGGTGGACGATGACCCGCGTTCGCTCAATATGGCGGAGGAAATCGTCGCCCAATCCGATGCCTTCGTGGGCTCCTTCGATGAGTCCGGGGATATCCGCCATGACGAATCGGCGGTAGTTGGAGAGTTCCACAATCCCAAGCTGAGGCTCGATGGTGGTGAAGGGGTAGTCGGCGATCTTGGGTCGAGCCCGACTGACCCTGGAGAGCAGGGTGCTCTTGCCCGCGTTGGGCAGCCCGACGAGCCCGACATCGGCAATGAGTTTGAGTTCGAGTCGCAGCCACCGCTCGTCCGGCTCGCCGCCGGGAAAGGCAAATCGCGGGGCCTGATGGCGGGCCGTGGCGAAGTGCTGGTTGCCCTTGCCCCCGCGCCCGCCACGGGCGATAAGCACCCTCATCCCGCTTTGATCGAGATCCTTGAGCAGGCGCCCGCTGTCGCGATCGTAGATGAGCGTGCCGGGCGGAACGCGGACGACGCGGTCGGCGCCGCTCTTGCCGCTGCGGTTCTTGCCCATGCCGGCCTGGCCGTTCTGGGCTGTCCAATGATGGCGGCCGGTGAAGTCGAGGAGGGTGGTGATGGTCGGGTCGGCGACGACGTAGACGTGGCCCCCGTGGCCGCCGTCACCGCCGTCGGGGCCGCCCTTGGGAATGTACTTCTCGCGCCGGAAGCTGACGCAGCCGTTCCCGCCCTTGCCGCCTCGGACAAAGATCTCGGCACGGTCGATGAACATGGTCGCTGCTCGCAGGCACTACGCCGAAATGCCACAAGACAACCAGAGCCCCAAGCGCGAGCACCGGGTGCGATGCCGCCCCTTGAGCGGCATTCCCGTCGCTTGCGCTCCGGGCTCTGGTGGGGGCCGGGACCGATCCCGGGCGCTAGTTCGGTTGGATGTCGACCTTGCTGCCGTTGAACACCACGGTTCCTTCAACCAGGGCGAACAAGGTGTCATCTCGGCCGCGGCCGACGAATCGTCCGGGCTTGAACGGCGTTCCGCACTGCCGGACGATGATCGCGCCAGCCTTGGCGAATTCTCCGCCGAAGAGCTTGACGCCAAGGCGCTGGGCATTGCTGTCGCGCCCGTTGCGTGATGAGCCTTGACCTTTCTTATGAGCCATAGAGTCACTCCGTCCTTATCTTCTATCGCCGTCTTTCTATCGTATTCGCTCGGCTATCGCATGATCCATTTCTGCCGCTCGGTCTGCCGCTCCGGCACCACGTAGGTCCGCATCGACTCGGCGCCGGGGAACTTGTACGGCAGCTCGAGGGTCTTGCGCAGGATGAACGCCCGCCGATTACCTGCGTCCTCCGGCTTCTTGGGGTCGTAGGCCGGGTTCTTCACGAACGACACCTCTCCCGACAGTCCGGCGACGAAGACGGTGAAGCCCTTGGCCTGAGGCTCGAAATCCTTCCAGATCGCGACGCTCGATCGGGCCCGGTCCTGCCCGCGGAGCAGCTTGCCCAGCACCTTCTCGGGGGGCAGCAGGGCCGGGTTTCCCGAGCGCCGCTGGATCGCCTGGAAGGCCTCCGGGCTGACCTGCACCTCGTTCTTCACGATCCGCATCGTGTCAGTGACCAGGGTGAAGTCGGGGTAGAAGTCCACCTCGCGTTCGGTTGAATTCTCAACCGTATAGAGCATGTACCAGTAGACGACCGGCGACCTCTGTCCCGGCACGGTCACGGCGACCCGCTGGGGATCCTGGAACTTGATCTTCAGTTCCCAGGCGGGCGAAGTGACGGCCGGCTGGGTGGATGACGAGACCGCCCATGCAGGCGGCACGGCGGACCCAATGAAGCATAACGTCATTATTAAAAACCACTTACGCATGCGTGCCCTTCCAGTCGTCTGCCCCTGGACCGTACGCAGCCTGCCGGACGATTGGCCCTGCGCAGGGTCCGACCGCCGCGTAAAGAGTCCATTGTAGAAACCCCGGCACCTGAGTCAAGCCGACTGTCCCCGGCCGCCCGGGCGCGTATAATCCCGGCCATGGAAGCAGATCTGGAACGTATCCTCATTCCCCGGGACCGGATCGCCAAACGGGTCAAGGAGTTAGGTCAGGAGATCGCCTGGACCTACGAAGACGAGGAGGACGACGGCATCACCATTGTGACGATTCTGTCGGGGGCGTTCATCTTCGTTTCCGACCTGATTCGGCAGTTGCCCTTTCGCATGAAAATCGGGCTCATCACTGTGTCGAGCTATCGGGGGGCGACCACACAGTCCGGCGGAGCCAGGATCAGCCAGGATCTCAATGTTCAGGTCGCCGGGCGTCATGTTCTGCTGGTGGACGACATTCTGGACACCGGGGGCACGCTCCGACTGGTGCGTGAGCGGCTTGCGGACGCCGGGGCGAAATCGATCCGCGTCTGTGTGCTGCTTCGCAAGCCGAGCAAGGCCCCGTCCGATCTGAATATCGAGTTCGTCGGCTTCGACATCGAAGACAAGTTCGTGGTCGGGTACGGTCTGGACTACGACGATCATTATCGGAATCTGCCGGACATTGGTATTCTGCGGCCGGAGCTATATGCGAGTTCGCATTGACCTTTCCGCCAGGCGCTCGAGCCGCCAGTCCGCCCAACGGCTCATGCATGCGTCCTGCGGCCAGACGCCCGGGGCCGGTGCGGACGCCCGCCCGATCCCCGCCCTCAGCGACCTGCTGCCCGCCAATCTGCTCAGCGGCGACGAGATTGTCATTCTGGCGATGAAGCCTTCTCTCTGGTTTGTCTTGTTTGTCTCGGCCCGCTGGATCCTGGCCATGGCGGTGCTGCTGGTTCTCGTCGGGAACTGGGGGCACCGGTTTCCGCTACTCGACCGGCCGGTGGTGCTGCAAGGCGCGGTGGCGGTGGCCGCCGCCCGACTGGGTTTCGCCTTGCTGCAATGGGTATCGCGGCTCTATGTGCTGACCAACCGGCGGATTCTCCGGCTGATGGGCATCCTGAACATTGACCTGTTCGAATGCCAGTTGACCAGGATCCAGAACACCTACCTGACGATGAGCTGGTACGAGCGTCTGGTCAGGCTGGGCAGCATCTCGTTCGCGACCGCGGGCACCGGCGGCGTCGAAGCCTCCTGGTGGTACGTCAATCATCCGCTGGAAGTGCACGAGCGCATCCGTGCGGCGATCCATCGGGCCCGCGGCCCGGCCAACGGCGTCTGACCGCAGGGACCGCGAAACTCACTCCACCACAAACCAGCTCATGCCTTGGGCGGGCAGGTCGACGGGCAGATCGATGGCGTATTGGCGGTCCAGGCTGAATGATCTGGCTTCCCCGGTTCGCTCGGCCACGCGCGCCGTCCCGGTCAGGCCGGTATAGTAGAGGTTCACGCGCAGCGTTCGGGTCACCGGCCGGTTGAGCGGATTGAACACCACCAGCAGCCCCTTCTCCTTCAGGCCGGGATTCGCGTGCAGCATCCAGTCCAGATCACGAGCGTCGGCCCGGCGGCCATGAACAAGATCACTTTCCAGAATGTCGCGGTGGGCCTTGTACCAGTCCACCCAGCGCTTAACCATCGCCTTGGTCCGCTCCGTGTCGTACAGCCGGGGTCCTCGATAGCAGGCCTGGGCGCCAAGAGCCAGGTTGCTGTAGAGCATTCGCTCATAGTGGTCGAGGTGTTCGTCGAGCGGCTCGATCGTGGCCGCGGCACCGCCGCCCTGGTATTCGGTCAGCGGAACGAACATCCAGCCCATGCTCGGCGTCTTCTCCCAAGTGCCGTCGTAGATATTCTGGCGCGTGTGAATCACCTGCTGTTCCCGGGGCAGTGACCAGTTGGTCTCCCGGTAGCCCATGCCGGTCTTGTTCGATCCAACCAGGAAATAGTGGTCCGGGACATTGAGATACAGTCCCTGCCCACGGCACCATTGGTAGAAGCTCGAAATCGTTCGCCATTGGTTCCAGCGCGAGTCGGCGAGTCCGCGATGGCCGGGATGCTCGTCGCTCTGACAGACGTCGCCGGGGTACGAGCCGTCGTGTTCCAGCAGCGTGAAGCCGCTGTCACGGTGGAACTCATAGAGTCTGGCGAAGTAGTGCTGGCCCCACTTGCTCCCGAGGCAGGGGGAGTTGCCGAAGGTCGGGCGCTGACCTGGAGGCATAGCCACATCGTTGCCGCCGCCGACCTGTCGAGAGGCCAACAGCGAGTAGCTGCCGATCTCAAGGCCTTTGCTCCGGGCACGCTCGGCGTACCTGCTGGCCCTTGCCAGCACGGCGGGATCCTCGTTTTCCAGATCGAAGCCGCTGCCAAAGCTGAGGATGATCATCTCGAACCCGGTCTCGGCGCACTGTTCGATGGCGCTGGCAACGGTGGCCTCGTCGGCCGAGCGAACGTGCATCATGAGCGGATTCTCGGTGATCCAGGGGGCGATGACGCGGTACATGCGGCGCATCGACAGGCCGCACCGCTCGCGATCGTAGCTGTCGAAGGGCAGGATCCATGTTCGGAACGACTCGAAGGTCCGGCCGGGGGGGATGTCCTGGGCGGGCCCGAGATCCGGCCCGACCTCCAGCAAGCACGGCGTTTTCTTCTCGTAGTTTACCTGGGTGTGGAAATCCGGATCAGGCAGCCAGCGGAACGAGCGGCGATTTGCCCCCGCGGCCATCATCCCGCCGAAGGCCATGTCGGTTTCGACGTACATATTCGGTGTCACCCGCCCGGTGGTGAGTTCGTCCACCTCGGCCACACGCTCGACAACGGCGAGGATCTCGCTGGAGAATCGATCCAGCCGGATAGGCTTGTCCGTACCGTTGCGGACGGTGAGCCACTTGCTGTAACACGGCAGACCGTCGTACAACTCGTAGTGGACGGAAACGGTGACATTCCTCGAGCCGATGCCGGTTTCTGGCTGGGCCTTGGCGGCGTCGAACGGTCCGAATACCCGCACTCGTTCGATGCGGCATCGTGACCATTCCGCGTCCGGATGGACCTCGTCGCCGGCCCCCCCGCCTCGATCGGTTTTGCCCACGCGGGCGGCCCGCAGCGCGGCGCCCGCCCCCGATACCTCGAACAGACGATGAAACTCGGGCTTGTCCTGGCCGGCGTCGGCCACTTCCCACACCATGACCTCGGTCTCGAGCCGGACCCGCAGGCGGTAGCTGCGTGCCGTGTCGAGGCCACCGTCCGCGGCGGTGAACGCTTTCACCTTGGCCAGCTGTTCGCCGCCGTGGTCACGGAGCTCGAACTGGCCGTGGACACCCCGGTCGCCGGGCCGCAGGTTCACCTCGACCACGCGTCCCGAGAACACGAGACCGAGGCCCGGCCCCCAACTCGTGTCGTGGTCGGTGCCGGGGCTGATGACCGCTTCGACCAGCGATACCTCTTCCGGGAGGTCTCGCTCAGCGTAGCAGTGAGTCCCGGCGAGGGCGTGAATCTCGCCCGCCTTGCCTTCGTTCTGGAAACTGATGCCCTCGGCGTGCCGGGATGCGATGATCCTCCAGGCGGGGTCGAGCCTGCTGAATCCTTCGTCCCAGAGCAAGGATCGTCCTGCGGCGGAGGGTATTCCCTCCCCCAGGCCGCCGAGCGGCCAGGCGAAATCCAGCCTCAGCGATACGCCGTCCGGCGGCCATTTGGCGTTCGGCGCGTGGTGTCGAACCCGCTTCCAGGCGAATCGCTCGTTCAGCTTGCCAACCTCGAAGCCGACGAAGCGAAACGCCGCCGAATCCGCCCTCAATTGATCTACCCACTCCGGCCGCAAGAACGCGTAATTAGGCTGGCCCTTCAGTCCGCCGACCTCGTAACGCCTGCCGTCGAGCTCGATGGTCGCCTCCGGCTTGACCCCGCGCAGGACGGCCTCGCCGGTCACGAGATTGTCGAGTCCCACCGTGGCGGCATTCGGTGCCATCCGGAAGGTGCGGGCGATGAGTCCGTTGGCCAGCACGAGCTCATGGGACCCCGGGCCGCGAAAGACGCCCGCCTTGTAGCCCGAGCCATCGATGAGCCAGTCCTTGGCGCCCGCCCGCCCGGGCCCACGCCAAACGGCCAACTGTTCAAGGCACGGCGGAACCGCCTCGCCTTCGGTCGGACCAGGAGAGCCTGTCAGGGTCCCACAGGTGAGCATCGATAGAACGACGCTGGTCATGTTCATGTTCCATCCTCGATTCGCGGACCGCGCCCAGACGGCCCGGGTTCAGATCGCGGCCCTGGCGGGCGACCGCCGGCCCTCTATCACCACGGGGAGCGTCAATCCCGGGTCTCACACCACTGTCCAGTCGTGCAGCCACTGGTAGCGAGGAGAGAGGTTGGCAAGGAGATTGTCGGCGCATTCGCGCAAGGCCTGCTGGTCCTTCGCGTCCAGCGGCCTGTGACGTTCGTAGGACGCCTTCACATTCTCGTCGAGTTGCGAGGCCACCTCGACCCCGGGAATGACCGCCGACAACCGCTTCTCCTGCAGCATCGCCTTGAGCAGCGCGGGAGCTCGCGAATCGACCTTGCCGTTGAACTGCGTCGGCTTGCCCCCGAAGGTCGCTCCCGCCGCGAACGGCTTGATTCCAATCACGCCGACATCCTTCTCTTGAGCGAGGGCCAGCAGGCTGTCTCCGTCGTAGGCCTTCGTCAGGAACATGTACGGGAACAAGATCACCGAGAACTGCGGGTACTTGGTGAGTACCCGCCGGAACACGCTCGGCTTGTGGGCCGAGATCCCCAGAAAGCGGACCTTGCCTTGTTTGTGAGCCCTCTCAAACACCCCCGCAACCAGATCGAGCGTCTTCTCGTTGACTTCCCACATGGTCGCCTGCCGGGTCTGGCCTTCGCCCCAGGTCGCTCCGACCGGTCTCCACAGATCGAGCCTGTCGGTCTTGTACGCCCTGAGACGAGCGTCGATCTCCCGGAGCATGCCATCGGGACTCAGATGGTCCTCATACTCGCTGGTGAGTTTCTCCGGCCAGGAGGCGAAGCCGATGTAGAAGTGTTTGCGGAGATCAGAGCCCATCGCTTGTCCGTAGAGGGCGCATTCCTCGACGATATTGTTGTCGACGTAGTTCATGCCCAGTTCGATCGCCCTCTGGAGGACCGGCCGGCGGTCCTCGACCGATCTGCCGCCGTGGCCGCCCAGGCTGATCTCGGAAATCATGATCCCGGTCTTACCCAACCGCCGGTACCCCATCTTGGCGTTGTAGTTGAGGATCTTCGCGGTGTCGGCGGGCATGGTCCCGGTGACCGCGGCCCCGACGAAGCCCCCCTGATGGACCAGGGCGGTACCCGCAACCATCGCTCCGGCACTCTGGATGAACTCCCGCCTGGTCTTCTCCTTTGGCGACATGGACGTATCTCCTGTGTTGGGTTGGGCACCCGCCCGAGCAGGGCCGCTGGCCTCTGACCAGCATACCATAGAATAGCCGAAACCTGGGCCTACAGCCCGGTCGCGATGGTCGGAAGTGACCATGGCAGCACTGGAGCTCCCATCCTGCCCCCTACCAGACCACCCGGGGAGGGAATCCACGCCGGATTCGAATCTCCTCACCGCCGGTGAATCAGTTCCCAGTCAGGCCCAGCAAACGCAGGTGACGCCACTGCTTGAGTCAAGCCTGACAGGCGAACCTCGCTGCCTCGTGCCGAAAACAGCCTGCCCTGCGTTGGACCGGCCGATGGGTGCGGATGCCGTCGCTGGCGTGGCGTTGTCCTTGGCGTTAAATTGGGAAATCTGGATTCATCGGGGTGGATAGGGCTGGCGTGAGCTGTCCCGCCGCGAGGAGACCGAACATGGGAACGACCAAACCGAGTAGGCGAACGATCCTCCATCATGGGCTGGCCGGAGCGGCCGCGGGGGTGGCCGTGTCGCGAACGACCGCCGCCAGTTACGGGCGGACCATCGGAGCGAACGATCGCATCCATCTGGCCCTGATCGGATGCGGCGGGCGGGGGCGGTACATCCTCCAGAACATGGCCAAGCCATGCGATCCCAACATCGGCCTGGTCGCGGTCTGTGATATCTGGAAGTCGCGTCTGGCGAGCTACCTCGGCGAGGCGGAGAAGCTGTTCGGGACCAAGCCCAAGGCGTACGCCGACTACCACAAGGTACTGGAAGACGCCGACGTGGACGCGGTGATCATCGCCACGCCGGACCACCAGCATGCCGGCCAGTGCATTGACGCCGTGCAGGCAGGCAAGCATGTCTACGTTGAGAAGCCGATTATCGGCATCGCCGAAGACCTGGGCCTGCTCAACAGATGGTACGACGTCGTCAAGGCCGGCAAGGTCATCGTGCAGAACGGCACGCACGGAGTGAGTTGTCCGGCCGCCAGGGCGATCAAGCAGTGCATTGCGGAAGGCAGGCTGGGCAAGCTGTTCCGCGTGGAATCGACCGAGACCGACGCCCGGCCTTACTGGGTGAGTTACAGCGGCCCCAAGACCGAGGCGGACACCGACTGGAAGGCCTGGCTGTACAACCGCAAGGATCGACCGTTCGACGCCCACCTGCACGCCTGCTGGATGGGTTACCATGACATCACCAGCGGCACGATCGGCGGGTGGATGAGCCACTTCATCAACATGGTCCACTTTGTGACCGGCTGCGGCTTCCCGGTTTCGGCGACGGCGTACGGCGGTAGTTACGCCTTGAGCAACGACAAGCGCTGCGACGCCCCGGACCAGGCGGCCGTGCTGCTGGACTACGCCGAGGGTTTCCACACCCAGTTCACCAGCCACTTCGGCAGCTCCCTGGGCAACGAGAGTACCGTCTTCATGTTCGAGAAAGGCATGATTCGCACGCGGTTCGGGCACTGGCTGGGGAATCCGACCTTCTCGAGCGAGGGGGTCAATGACGCGATCAAACCGGTGAAGCTGCTCCAAGAGGAACCGCCATACCCCGGCGCCGCCCACGTAAAGAACTGGTTCGACTGCATCCGCAACGGCGGCCAGCCAAACGCCCATGTCGAATTCGGCTACAAGCACGGCATCGCGGTGATCATGGGCGACGCGGCCTCGACCACCGGCCGGAAGGTCCATTTCGACAAGGTCAAACGCGAGATTCGGAGCTGATCGGTCGCAAGCCGACGAAGGGCAAGCCAGCCACATGGGGATCGTGACGCTCCAGAATGTGCACGTCGGCTTTGCCGGGCAGATCGTGCTTGACGAGTTGGACTGGGTGGTTCACCGGGGGGAGAAGGTCGGCTTGGTTGGACCGAACGGATCCGGCAAGACCACGCTGTTCAAGCTGATCACCGGCGAACTGCAGCCGCAGATCGGCACGGTGACCCGGACTCGCGGCCTCCAGGTTGCGTACCTGCCGCAGGAACCGACGCTCGACACGTCGAACACGCTTCTGGCCGAGGTGACCCGCACCTTCGACAACGTCCGGCAGCTCGAGGAGCGCGTCGCCGAGGTCGCCCAGCTGATCGCCGATCATCACGACACCGATCGGGCCGAGGATCTGATGGCCGAGTACGACGAGCTCCAGCACCGCCTGGAGGCTTCGGGGGGCTACGACTACGAAGTGACGGTCCGCGAAGTGCTCGGCGGACTCGGCTTCTCGCCGGCCGATTATGACTTGCCGATCGCCGCTCTGTCCGGTGGGCAGAAGTGCCGGGCGGCGCTGGCCGAGCTTCTGCTTCAGGAGGCGGACCTCCTGCTGCTCGACGAGCCGACGAACCACCTGGATATCGAGGCCACCCAGTTCCTGGAGAAATTCCTGGCCGGCTACCACGGTGCGGCGGTCGTCGTCTCGCACGACCGCTACCTGCTCGACCGGGTGGTGGACAAGATCGCGGACCTGGACAGCCGGAAGGTGACGGTCTATCCCTGCGCGTACTCGGACTACGCCGAGGCCAAGCGCGTCCGGCAACTCACCGCGGAGCGCGAGTACGAAAAGCAGAAGGAGTGGATGAATCACCAGTGGGAGTATGCCCAGCGAGTCAAGGCGGACAAGTCGCGATCCAAGCAGGCCCGTGGGCGGCTGTCGATGCTGGAACGTATGGAACGGGAGGGTAAGGTCCTCGCCCGGCCGGTGGCGTCCCATCGCAGGCTGGCCATTCAGTTCACCCCCACCCAGCGGGCCGGGGACATGGTGCTGCGCTGCGAGGGCGTACGCAAGGCCTACGGCGACGTGGTCCTGTTCGATGACTTCAACCTCGAGATCTACCGCGGCGAGAAGATC